>JBGTMK010000092.1:0-5400 GCA_041743605.1 Nostoc sp. | reverse complement strand
TGAATCCGGCTTTGAGAAAGGCTTTGTTCCACATCAGCACGCCTTCTTTCATCGCATCGCGGTACTCTAAAGGCACAGCGTTATCAATCCAGAAGACAATCGGTTTTTTGGGTAGAGAAATAACTGCTTTTGGGTCTTGTTTTTCCAAATGCCAGCGATTGATGTAGCGGACAAAAGAATCGCCGCGATCGTCTTTGGATAAATCTTGGTAGGCGGTGATGAAATAGCCGATGCGATCGTCAGCAATGCGCGGTCGATAATCTTTATCAGGTAGTTGAGAGAGACTATAGTGGACACGCAGGGTAAAGCCACGGTTATCAGCTAGCGACGCAAAGCTTGCTATTTCACTTTCACGGCCAGTACCACCAGAGAAATTTAAAACAGATTCTATTTCTAAGTTTTGGGGAAAAGCTTTAGCAGTACCAAAATAAGACTGGTCTGTGCTTCCTGGTACTCCTAAACTTGCAGATAATCCAGCTAAGTCTGTCAGTAGCAAATCGCCCAAGTCGATGAGAAAAGTTTTGCGTTGTGGATGAATACTTTTAATGGAAATACTGTAGAGAACAGAGTCACTAAAAGACCGGGCTAGCGATCGCGCCTGAGGATCTCCCTCACGAGTCCGAAAATTCACATTGCGGATGACAAAGTGTATTTTATCATCCACCCGTTGGAAATAAAACAAAAAATCTTGCAGAGGCATACCACTGTAAATACCTCGTTCGCCAATACCCGATTCTAGGGTTGCCGTAGCTAGGTAATTTTTATTGAGTTGCTCTGGCTTAATTTCTAGATAAATTTTATTCTTTTCTTTATTGCGATAAAGGGTGAATAATCCTCCTGATTTTTGGGTGTCTTTGATTACTTCATCAAATGCCTCTAAATCATCTTTTGCTGATGATTGACTAGGATTAGGCTTGACATTCGGTTTTGCTGGCGGTTTTGCAACTTGTAAAAATGGTTGCTGCCCTGCTTTTTTAGGATCTTTTACTACCCAAATGAACGATTGAGGCTGTGCATGTTTATTTTGATTAACTACCCAAACTTGTCCTGAAGGTAGCTTCTTTTCCTGAGAAATATTGATATTTTTTAGCGATAAGACTGAGATTTTAGTTGAATCAGTTTTTGTGGTTAACTGGCTATTAGATTTATCCACTCCTTCTACAACCTTATGGTTGGCTGACAACTCTGTATCAACTTTGTTAACAAACGGTGACTTGGCGCTAGCCGTTGCTATCCCTAAAAACAAACCATGTAACAAAATCGCATAAAAGGTTAATCTGTTCATCGCATCAATTCCCCGATAACTATCTTGCAGTTAATTTTTAACTTTTGTAAAGCTAGCTCTACAGCTTGCTCTCTACCAATTCTCTTACCCGGATTTCTCACCACACCTCTTATAGCCTGTGCAAGTGTCGGTGAGAAGTAATAAGTAATGAGTAAGAAGTAAGAAGTTTTTACTCATTACTCATTACTTCTCTTCTGCTCCATCAAACGCCTTGAGCTTGTAAGAAATGCGGATCTTAGCTGCTTTATATTAAGCAGTAAACTTTTGACTTCAATTTTAGTTGCCATTTTTCAGTTTTTCTACGCTGTTTTAGTGTAGGATTTTTCCTAATAATTGCCTCTCCAAGAAACGGTAGGTATTATTTTTACATCAGATTAGTAAATTTCTTGGAAAAAAAGTATAGCAAATTAGCAAAAGAATGGAAATTACTTGATTTTGGAAAAATTTTTTCAGCTAATACTTTATTTACATCATCACAAGAAGCTTAAGGCTACTACAGTGAGCGAAAAGCCTCCCTCTAGGAACACCGTTGGCAAATGCACAAGATGTAGTCCGCCATAGACATAGCCAACTCATGATTTTTGAATACAGTATTTATTTATACTCTTTACTACTGGCAATGAAAAGCAAACTAGCATAGAAAAATTTTTAATTCAGGATTATCAAAACAGTAATTTAAATGTAACAACGGACACAAAAATGTCAACCTATTTATCTCAAGTCTGGCAGGTGCTGAGAAATTATGTAAGAGGTACAAGGTTGCAAGAGATAGCAAAAAGCACATCGCTAGAAACAGAAGCAGTTTTACCTCTAGGAAAAAGTATTAAAGAACCAGACAAAAGTTTTAAATTTGCTCAAGATAATTTGCAGGAATATTTATACTCTCCAAGACTGCAAAAAAGCTTAGAAAAATGGACAATACCAAAGAGTAGTTTGACTTCTAAGATAGACGAGCAGACATCGGGCACTCTACCTCCTGGGTTATCCTTTAGAGTGTGCGATCGCCAAATGCATGAAGAGATTTATGATTTATTGGGCAATGGAGCGCTAAAACCAGAAATAGTCAGCCAATTAATGGAATTGGTTGTAACTGGTAAAAAAATTCGCCCAGAACTGCTTTTTTGGCGGCTAGAAGATTTTTATCATCGCTGGTGTCAGGGAGAATTTATCGATGGAACACCAGATGATAACCTACCTCAGAAAAAAAGATTAAAGCTGGCGGCACAAAATATTGCGATCGGGTTGAGACAGGTAGATATATATACAGGGCTAAACGTGCTGATTTTACTGTTAGAGTTACACCGCTACGCTCAAGAGCGAGATGAACTCAAACAAAAAATCACCTTCTATCCATCTGCCCAACCAGACACAGACAATTTTTTCACATCTCAACTGCTGCGAATTATCAACTATAGCGATGCCCTAGAAATTGGCAACTTTAGCAGTATAGTCGGGCAATTCCTCAAAGGCGGTAACTTTAGAAGTGCCTACCTCGGCGATGCCAACCTCACCGGGGCAGACTTTAGCGGTGCTGATTTGGGACAAGCTTATCTCGGCGATGCCAACTTAACTGGCGTAAACTTCAGCGGTGCTAACCTTAGCCAAGCTTATCTTGGTGATGCCAACCTCAGCGGTGCCAATCTCAGCGGTGCCAATCTCAGCGGTGCCGACCTCAGCAGCACCAACCTCAGCGGTGCTAACCTTAGCTGTGCCAACCTTAGCCGTGCCGACCTCAACCGCGCTGACCTTAGCAGTACCAACCTGAGCCGCGCCGACCTCAGCCGCGCCGACCTCAACCGTGCTGACCTTAGTAGCACTAACCTTAACCATGCTGACCTTAACAATGCCATCCTTTTCGGTGCGAATTTGAGTGAAGCCAATCTCAGCAGCGTCAGCCTCAACCATGCCGACCTTTGCCGCGCCGACCTCAGTGGTGCCGATTTAAGCCACGCCATTCTCAACGGTACTAACCTTAGTGACACAATTCTTTTCAGTACCAACCTTAGTGATGCTATCCTTGTTGCCGCAGACCTTAGCTACGCCAAACTTAACGGTGCCAAACTTAACAATGCCAGACTGAACGGTGCAATGTTCTTAGGTGCAGACCTCAGTGGCGTAGATTTGAGTCGGGTTATTCTCAACGAAGCCGACCTCACCGGCGTGATTCTCAACGACGCTGACCTCAGTGGTGCCGACCTCACCGACGCCATCCTATTCGGTACAGACCTCAGCTATGCCAACCTTAACAGTGCTAATCTCAGCGGCAGTAACCTCAGTGGTGCTATTCTCAATGGTGCGGATCTTAGCCATAGCAACCTCAGTTACGCCATTCTGGGTGGTGCTGACCTCAGCGACGCCAATATGGAAAAAATGACCTGGGGTAAAAAGCAGCAGTGGGAAGGAGTGCGGGGATTAGAGACGGCAGTTAATATGCCGGAGGCGTTGAAGGAAGAACTGGGATTGAATTGAGATGAGGGAGGTAACGGGGTAAAACCCAAATTTTGAAACCTATAGAGGGTTATATACTGCTTGCTAGAGTGTAAGTCATTCACGTAAAATATAGTGCCATTGTTGCGGCAGTTCTCATGACCTCATCTGCGTCGTTTGACACATTAGAGTCTTTACAGGCGGATATCGCTGAATTGATTACTCGCTTACCGACATTAAAAAATCGGCAATTTATTCAGCAAGCACTTGCTACTATTGTTCGTCTAGCTGATAACGAAATTGAGCGTCTCGATTGGAAAATCTTGTCGGCTGCATTAGCAGATATGGAGCGCGGTTTCGAGCTTTTTTATGATTACCGACACGTTCGCAAAGTCACTATCTTCGGTTCTGCTCGTCTCGCGGCAGATACACCAGAGTACCAAATGGCCCTTGAGTTTGCTCGCGCTGTTTCTGAATTAGGATTTATGGTGATGACCGGCGGCGGCGGTGGGATCATGCAGGCGGGTCATGAAGGTGCGGGGCGAGAAAATTCCTTTGGATTAAACATTCAGTTACCCTTTGAACAAGAAGCGAACCCGTTTATAGAAGGTGATCCCAAGTTAATACACTTCAAATATTTCTTTACCCGCAAGTTGTTTCTCTTGAAAGAAAGTGATGCTGTAGCATTGTTTCCGGGAGGTTTTGGTACTCAAGATGAAGCTTTTGAATGCATGACATTAAGCCAGACTGGTAAATTTGGCCCAGTACCTCTAGTTTTAATTGATCGTCCTGGTGGTGATTACTGGCGGTCTTGGAGCGAATATATTGATAAGCAATTAGTGCAAAATGGTCTTGTCAGTCCTGAAGATCCCAGCCTTTACACGGTGACAGATAATCTGGATGTGGCTTGCGACGCTATCACCCGTTTTTACCAGGTTTATCATTCCAGCCGCTATGTAGGGGATAAATTAGTCATCCGTCTAAAGACAGATATATCAAACGCTCTTGTAGAGCAACTCAATGCTGATTTCAGCGACATTATTGTTAAAGGACGGATTGAAAAAACTCAGGCATTACCTCAAGAAGCACAAGATGAAACTGTTGGACTACCCCGCCTCATTTTGTACTTCAATCAACGCGACTTGGGGCGCTTGTATCAGATGATTGCCACAATTAACCAGATGGGTACTCCTTCAGCAGAGGATGCAGCGCATCCAGAAAGAAAGTAGGTATTAACTAACTCGTAATTCGTAATGACGCTCGTTCGCCTTTGGCGTCTCTCCTCTTGGGAGAAGACTCGCTAACGTAATTCGTAACGGTAAGCAAGTTCGTAATAAGGACTTTAGTCCTTACTACAAACCCTCAAAACTATCTTGGCAAAGTAGTAGTGGTTTATCGCAATCAACTCTTAGTTGTGGTACTTCCGCCACTAGTTGATTATAATCCTGGCTTTTACGAAGCGGTGCGATCGCTTAAAGATTTCGCAGCACAATTAGGGGCAACAATACAAGTGCTAGTGGTGCGACGATCCGGTGGTAGACAAAATAACAGAAAGCACCTTGGGTAATAATAGACAGGCGCGAGTATTTAGTACCCTTAACTGCCTTCTACATCTTAAAAGTAGTAGTATAAAAATTAAAATACTATATAAATATGGATAGCAAAGAACTAGCGCAATACATCGAAGC
>JBGTMK010000091.1:0-8954 GCA_041743605.1 Nostoc sp. | reverse complement strand
GACGGGTGTGAAGATTGTAGAAAGTTCGCTTTGTATCAGAGACTGTACGGACGTTATTCACAAAGAAAAAAGAAATGTTAAGGGCGACGTATCTTTATTTTCTCGCTTAAAGGCTACTTTGCCAAGTTGAGCTTTTAGCTGGTGACAGTTTCATTTACAATGTAGACAAATCAGAAGTATTTTATAAGCTAGTAGCCACAGGGGATTAAGACCTTTTCTCCTAAAAAACTAAGCCAAAAAAAATTATCATCTTTAATGATTCTTTTATCGCATTTATGAACTTCTCGCCACAGTTAATTGCTTTAGGGGAGTACCTAGCTGGTGAATTTGATAATCGGGAACAAGCCATAGCAGAACCAGTTTGGTATGTCCACCTGTGCTTGTGGCAAAGACCAGTTAATCTTTTCACAGAAGATAGCATTACCTTGTTTGCCGAACAGGCTAACGTTATCACCCTAGATCAACCTTACCGCCAACGAATTATCCGCTTGCGTCAGGGGAGCGACTCTGACGCAACCGTGGAAGTACAATATTATATGCTTCAAGATCCAGGTGCATTAAGAGGCGCAGGTCATAACCCTGCTCTACTCAACACACTGACACCCGAACAATTAGATTTACTGCCAGGTTGTATCCTAACAGTTACTCAAGAAAAACTAGCTTGCGATCGCTATAAGTTTACCGCTACTCCACTACCAGAAACTCGTTGTAGCTTTACTTATCTTGGCAATACTGTCTATGTTTCCTTGGGTTTTGCAGCTACAGGGGCAGAATTTTATAGCTACGACAAAGGAATCGATCCAGCTACTGGAAAAGCAACCTGGGGAGCGATTATGGGGCCTTATCGCTACACCAAGCGAAATCAGTATTGAATAAGATAAAGTTATGAGTCATGAATTTTGAATTAACTCCAAACTCCAAACTCTTTTCTAACTGGCAATACTACGAGGTACACCTTCTAAAGCTTCCTCTTCTGTTTCAAAGATTTCAAAGACAGTATCCATCATCGTTACTTCAAATACGAGTTTGGCTTCTGGATGTACATTGCAGATGCGGAAACTACCCTTGACTTTATCAGCATCGCGCATTCCAGCGACTAAAGACGTAAGACCAGAACTATCAATAAAATTTACCTGAGCTAGATTTACAACTACATGGCGACTGAGTTTGGAAATACACTCCTGTAACTTCAGGCGAAATTGCCAAGCAGTTGTGATATCTAAGCGACCTGCTGGCGTCAGGACAATAACAGTGTTTCCGTCTTGGGTTGTATAAGTTTTTTGGTCTATATGAATCACTAAAGCCCTCCCCGTGACATTCCTATTAAGATTAATTACTTGCAGAATTTTCTAATGCTGTCACTTGAGATTAACAAGGTATAGCTAAAATTGTCACCTTTTTCTGCTAAGTGCTTAACTTTAGTAGTTTAACTCATCAAAATAGTGGGGAGTGAGGGAGAAAGGGAAGATCAGGATAATTATCATAACTCCTGACTCCTAACTCCTAACTCAGCACTCCTAACTTAGCACTCAGCACTGGCTAAACGCCCCGCTACCGCTAACAGCACTCAGCACTCAGCACTATTTAGGTGTCCAGTTGATCCAATCTTGAGGCTTAAGGAAGGTTTCATACAACTCGGCTTCAGGGGAATTGGGTTCCGGTTGATAGCCGTATTCCCAGCGCACTAAGGGTGGTAGAGACATGAGAATTGATTCGGTGCGTCCGTTGGTTTGCAGACCAAAAATGGTGCCTCGATCATAAACCAAGTTAAATTCTACATATCGTCCCCGACGGTAGAGTTGAAAATTCCGTTGGCGATCGCCATATTCCATCCCATGTCGCCGTTCTACAATTGGTACGTAGGCTGGTAAAAATGCTCTGCCGCAGTCTTGCACAAAACCAAACAAATCTTCCCAATTGCGGGTTGCTGGTGTTCCCACCTGGTTACTATAACTAGCCGCTTCTCCGTCGGGGTTTGGGCCACGATATAAAACACCTTGACCATCTTGGTAATCAAAAAACAGACCACCTACCCCCCGTGTCTCATCGCGATGCTTGAGGTAGAAATATTCATCACACCACCGTTTAAATACTGGGTAATATTCCGGGTGATGTCCGTCACAAGCCTGTTTTAACGTTTTGTGTAAATGTGCCGCATCTTCAGCAAAGGGGTAATAAGGTGTCAAGTCAAGACCACCACCAAACCACCAAACTGGCCCCGCTTCAAAGTAGCGATAATTTAGATGAACTGTGGGTACGTAAGGATTATGAGGATGTAGCACCATTGAAGTGCCAGTGGCATAAAAGCCATGCCCTGCTGCTTCCGGGCGTTGGGCTAAAATTGAAGCTGGCAAATGGGAACCCCAAACTTCAGAAAAATTTACACCTGCTTGTTCAAATATTGCACCATCTCGCAGTACGCGCGATCGCCCTCCACCTCCTTCTGGGCGTTCCCAACTATCCTCATGAAACTTAGCCACACCATCTAGTTTTGCCAATGATTCGGTAATTTCGTCTTGCAGCTGCTTCATAAACTGACTGACCCTAGTCTGGGCGTCAGTTGCTGGCAAAGACTTTGATGATTCTGCTTCTACAGTTGGTATTTGCGAGTTGGTCAACATAGATTCCCGAACCTAAATTACAATTTCCAGAAAGCCACAAATTTTTCATTTTAAAATTTGGGGGAAACACGCGCCAACAATCTAGCTCTATTTGCCCAACCCGCTTTTTCTTACTGGTTAAGCATTTATACGATTGATGGGCATCACTAGAGTTATTTTCCCTCAAATGCGTATAGGCTTGTATATTGAATTAGTTTTTTTTGAAATTCTTAATTGGAATATTCTGGTATAAAGACTAGATTTTAGTTCTAACCTTGAGGTATTAAGGCTTTAACCGTGCTACTCAGAATTTTTTTTGCCGTATTGCTGATGTTGGCTGTTAGGGTCTGTACCCAATCGAGGCTTGCTATGTTTAGGACATTTTTGAGAAAGTTTTAATTTAGGGGTTCAGCGTAGTTGCACACCATACCAGAGTTACCAGAAGTGTCTAGAGAGGAGGAGGATTAGGAAAATGCAAGGTTGGTTATCCAAATTCATCCACCGCAAACGTCGTCGGTTTTGCGCCTCTCTGGTGTGGACGTATCGAGAGATTAGTTCTGCTTCTGTAGATGAACTGTGGCAAAAAGTGGTTGACTTAACAGATGTTTCTTGGCATCCACAACTAAAGAGTACTAATGTTCCCCACGGATTAGTACCCAAACCAGGATTAATTTTTCAAGCTGTCACACGCTTTTCGCCAATTCCCATCAGAATTTTTGTAGAACGCGTCAATCCTAGAGAGATGCTGAGTATTCGAGTACTGGCGATTCCTGGAATAGAAGAACGTTTGACTTATCAAGTAGAGTCAACAGTTTGTGGTACTTGTTTGTCTTATTCTGTAACGCTACGAGGTTGGTTATCGCCCTTAATATGGTCTTTATCCCGTCCTTATGCAGACCGTGTTGCAAGGTCTTTAGTTGAGGCAGTAGAAAAAACAGCATTACCAACGGTATCTGGTAAGAAAAAATCCCTTAATGACAGTTGTTTTGATTTTTAGGCGTAGGGACTGGGGAAGAAGCCTGAGTTTTCACGTTATGTGGAAAAGGTAATGATGATTAACCTAACCCCCTAACCCCCTAACCCCCTTCCCGATGCGGGAAGGGCATAATTGGAGACTAATATAATTAATCAACCAAACATTTTCAGCTTGCTGCACTACTACAATTTTTTTGCAACATTTTAGCCTAGACATTCCACTACAAGACTACCGAGATTTTTTCAGAAATCAAATATGATTCCTATATATGGGGAGCGGGTTTCAGTCTTTGCCTTAGTAGTTCATTTGTTCGCATTGAAAGGGCTGGGGTTAGAGGGTTAGGTCTATTTGCATACTTGTACCTCACCGGATTGAAAATGGCTAATATCTATATTATTTACGCTACTTCCAGATGAGAAAAACACCAGCTATTATGACTCAATACTGATTAGCGTAAAAAAACTTGTATATTAGCACAGGAAACTCAAATCCTAACAGAGGAATAAAATATGCTGGAATTATTGGGTTCAGGTTTGGTGTCGCTTTGGCTGGAAATGGCCGGGGTACAAATCAAGCCTCTAGATGCCTTAGATGCTTTGACTTGGCAAAGTAGTCCTGGCTTGGTTCTTGCCCCTGATCCCAATCCAACTGGGGCGATTACGGTGCAGGAATATCTGAAAAAGCTAGTAACATCAAAACTAGTCGCCCAAAATCTATCTGAAAGTCAGGGAATTTGGATGCAGTCGGGGCCGATGCTGATGGCAAATCACCAAGGTACAACACCTCTTCCGGCAGCTTCTTTAACTAAAATTGCCACTTCACTAGTTGCGTTGAAAGCTTGGGGGCCAGATCACCAATTTGATACTTTGGTGAGTGTTACTGGGCCAGTGGTAAAAGGAGTTGTCCAGGGCGATTTGGTGATTAATGGTGGTGGCGATCCTTTGTTTGTTTGGGAAGAAGCGATCGCTCTTGGTAATACTCTCAATAAAATGGGCATTAAGCAGGTAAAGGGAAATTTGATCATTAATGGCAATTTTGCCATGAATTTCCAACGTCAGCCGATGCTAGCCGGTCTAATACTCAAGCAAACACTAAATCGTGCAACTTGGGGACGCCCTGCTGTTTACATACACTCAATCATGCCCAAGGGAACACCCAAGCCTGAAGTGGTGATTACTGGTGCGGTGAAAGTTGCGGTTCAACCCAATGCTCAACAAATTTTGTTACTACGTCATCGCTCATTACCCTTGAAGCAACTAATCAAGGAAATGAACGTTTACAGCAACAACGAGATGGCAGAGATGTTGGCAGAGTCAGTGGGAGGAGCCACTGTAGTACAATCAACCGCTGCTAGTCTTGCTAGGGTGCCACAAGTGGAAATTCAGTTAATCAATGGTTCCGGACTAGGCCAGGAAAATCGCATTTCCCCCAGAGCCGCTTGTGCAATGTTGATGGCTATTCAAAGGGAAGCAACCACCCATCAACTGAATTTGGCTGACTTGTTCCCCATGTCTGGATTTGATCGCCGGGGAACAATGCAGGCCAGACACATTCCGCCAGCAACTGTGATCAAAACTGGTACTCTCAGCGATGTGAGCGCTTTAGCGGGAGTGATGCCCACACGCGATCGCGGTTTGGTTTGGTTTGCTATTATCAATCGTGGTACAAATCTCTGGGGTTTGCGGACTGGACAAGATCAATTACTGCAAAGTGTTGTCCAACAATTACAAATCCCTTCAACTGTTCCCGCTACCCTCACTCCTCACTCAGCCATCAACTCTTTACCCCAGCTAGGTGCAGCCGATCGGAATGAAATCTTGAACAAAAGTTAGTTCATCCATAATCCACCATTCAAACAGAGAGTCAGACAGTCTGATTCGCAATCCAAAAGTTTTATTGATGGGTGAAAACCGAACTTGTAAAGGGTGAATGTCCATAATAGCTTTTGGGTTAGATTTTCCATTAAGTTGATTACAGATAGTTCGTAAACCGTCCTAACCCAGTAGTGGAAAGAGCAGACGAAACTTGAACTAAAAAGCCAACGTCAATTTTGTAAAAATAACTGTAAATAGATTTGTCACGACTAAGCAACAATTAGGCTATAAATTAGGTTGTGATTATGCGATTTCCCAAATTATCTCGGTCTTTACGTCAACTCAGTAGTCATGTTTTAGCGATCGCGTTAGGAGTTTTGCTCACGGTTAGCACATTGCAGGTGTTACCATCCCAAGCCGAACCAGCACCTATAGTAACTGCTGGAGATACTTCAGGACTCATTGCCCAACGCCAATCACCAGCCACGGGTGCGATCGGTAGCACTAGCTTTGTCACAGCAGCAGTGAATCGTGTTGGTTCAGCAGTTGTCCGAATTGATACTGAACGGACAATTACTCGTCGCGTTGATCCATTTTTGGAAGATCCTTTTTTCCGTAGGTTTTTCGGTGACGGTTTCTCTCAACAGATGCCTCCTGAGCAGCAGTTACGCGGTGTAGGCTCAGGTTTCATTATTGACAAGAGCGGCTTAGTTTTGACCAATGCTCATGTGGTCGATAAGGCTGATAAAGTAACAGTCCGGCTCAAAGATGGTCGCACCTTTGAAGGGAAGGTTCAAGGTATTGATGAAGTCACAGATTTGGCAGTAGTCAAGATTAACGCTGGGAATGATTTACCAGTAGCACCCTTGGGTTCGTCCACTAATGTACAGGTAGGAGACTGGGCGATCGCAGTTGGTAATCCTTTAGGATTTGATAACACCGTTACCTTGGGAATTGTCAGTACCCTCAAACGTTCCAGTGCCCAAGTTGGCATTAGTGATAAACGCTTGGACTTCATTCAGACAGACGCCGCCATTAACCCTGGTAACTCTGGCGGGCCACTATTAAATGGTCAAGGTGAAGTGATTGGAATTAACACAGCCATTCGTCCTGACGCGATGGGTATTGGGTTTGCGATTCCTATTGATAAAGCCAAAGCGATCGCAGCACAACTGCAACGTGATGGTAAAGTTGCTCACCCCTATTTAGGTGTGCAAATGCTAACTTTGACACCCGAACTTGCCAAGCAAAATAATACCGATCCCAACTCTCCGATTCAGATACCAGAAATTAATGGTGTTTTTGTCATGCGAGTTGTTCCCAATTCTCCAGCGGCATCTGCGGGTATCCGGCGCGGGGATGTAATTCTACAAGTTGATGGCAAACCTATTATCAGTGCTGAACAATTGCAGAATGTTGTAGAAGACAGTCGTCTTGGTCAAGTATTGCAGGTGAAAGTGCAACGCGGTAATCAGACACAGCAGCTTTCAGTCCGCACAGCTGAGTTGCAAAATGCTTCGTAGGGGCAATATAGCCAATTTTAATTGTGTGGAATAGTAAGGGCACAGCAATGCTGTGCCCAAAGCGCGTGTAGTGATATTATCAAATAGTTAATAAACTTCATCATGCGTTCCAATGTCGAGCAGAACAATAGCTTCAGTATTCGTTTCTGCATCCAGTTCAATGGAGAAAACAACACGACAATCATAGCCACAAGAGCAGGACTGAAGACCGTCGAGTTTGCCGCTCAGTTTGTGAGTGCCTAATCCTGGGGCAAATACATCTGCTTCCATTTGTTGAAGAGTGTCTTCAATGCGTTGCTGGAGTTCTTCAGCATTTCGCTTCACGGAATGCTCGTTTGAATTTTGGAGTCAAAACCAGCAGTCTCATTTCTCTGGTTCGTTTAAAGACTGGCGTAATTCTGCAATAACATCTTGCGCTGACTGATGCCGAAATTTACCTGCATGGAAATCAGCTAGGGTTTGTTGAGCATCTACAGCTATTTCTGAACGACGGTTTTCGTGGTGACGGTTTTGTAAAATCTTGATCAGCATTTCTTGCTGTTCGGAGGGAAGTTGCAAAGCGTCTTCTAGCACTTGATCGAGAGTACTGATAACGATTTCAAAATGTTAAGAAGTCTAAATTACTTACCAACACTTAATACCAGACCTTCATGGCTGCTTGCTATAAGCTTTTAATTGCTATAGGGGAAAAATTACTTACCAACACTTAATACCAGACCTTCATGGGCTATTATTGCCTGAGGAAAAGCAGATTTAATATCGACCTGAACCTGGTCAAGAAAATCATCATGGTCATCTGGGTGATGGTGAGAAATAGCTAGCCGTTTGACACCAGCGCTAAGAGCTGCATTCACCGCAGCTTGCCAAAGTAAATCAGCAGAGTCATGGTTGTGAGATGTAGGCGGGGTGTAAGTCGCATTGGCAATCAGCAAATCAACGCCTTTAATAAATTCTAAAATCCGCTCTTGCTCCACTTGATCAGCATTCTGGTGCAAATCCGTGATGTAAGCAACACTATACTCTTGCCAAGTAACTCGGTAGCCAACTGACCGCTGAGTTTGATTAATTAATGCAGTTGTAATGATGACATCATCTAACTTCACGTCACTGTCTGGAGTGAGGTTATAAAACTGCAATTCCGACTGCATTACCTGTAAAGGGTAAGGAAAGTGTGGCTGGAGCATCTGATCGTACAGACATTGTTTAATTGAGGCTCCATTTGAGGCAGCTGTGCCATAAATGTGAAAACAATTTTCCACAATAAATGCTGGAGCAAAAAAGGGAAACCCTTGAATACGATTTGATTGGCAGTTGGTAAAAAATAAATGGGCTTCTAGTGGCTGTTGTAGTTCTTGCCAAGTTTTACCTAGTATACGTAAGCCAGTACCGCCATCAAAAATCAAGCGTTTCCCAGCGACCTGCATTTCTAGACAAGCGGTATTACCGCCATAACGATTGGTGTCGCTACTTGGGGTGGGAATCAAACCTCTTACACCCCAGAATTGGACGAGAAATTCACCTGATGGACTGCTTGGCAGGGTAGCTGACTTTTCAGGTATGTAGCTTTGGGAACCCGACAACTCAAAATTTGACATTTTTCTTGAAATTAGACCTTACTGAGCAGGTCATCGTAGCGCCGTACTTCCAACAGCCTGTTTTTTTCGTCCACAATGACTACCGTAGGAGAGTAACTTTTTAACTCTTCTGGAGTGAACTGCCCGTAAGTCATTATAATCAAGCGATCGCCAATAATGCCTAGACGTGCCGCACCTCCATTTAATTCAATTACTCCTGAATGGGCTGGAGCCGGGATCGCATAGGTAATAAAGCGCTGACCGTTGGCATTATTAACTACTTGCACCTGCTCATAGGGTAAGATACCAGCTTTTTCCAAAAGCATTTCATCGATGCTGATACTACCCACATAGTTGATATTCGCCCCTGTGAGGGTGCAGTTATGAATTTTTGCCAAAAGGAGAGTACGCTGCATTTTGGTTTAGGGTTGGTGGCAGATTTTAAAATCCGTAACAAGGGAAAGTTA
>JBGTMK010000090.1:0-3879 GCA_041743605.1 Nostoc sp. | reverse complement strand
CCATTGCTGGGACCATTACCTTCATGACCGATGATGCCATCTAATATGGTTAAGTTAGGGTTAATTGCCCTGGCAGTTTCTACTAACATTTCACCAAATCTATTTGCATCTTTTCCCGCTTCCATGTGCCACCAAGCTTTCATTTTACCGGGAACGCAACCAAATAGGTTTTTTACACCCAGTGTTAATGTCAACTGGGCATGAGATTTTACTTTCGGTAGGTTAATTACTACGTCTGCTTCCATTGCTTCTTTAGACAGTCGTAGATGGTTAAAGTTGTCGCTAATGGTTTGGTAACGCTGACCGTGAAAATCGATGATGGGAAGATTAAGTTCTTCTAAAATAGGCAGATAACCGTTTGCGACTGCTACGCCCTTAGCACTGCCAAAAGCAGGACTATCGCCCAAAAATGGCTTACCGCCAACCTCAATTACCATCTGGGCAACTTGGTAAACTAGTTCGGCACGGGTGATACACTCTTTACCAGGACGTGATCCTGTAAGTAGATTAGGTTTGAGTAAAACGCGATCGCCTTTTTTTACAAACGCTGCCATACCTCCAAAAGGTTCCAGCAGTGTAACTAAAGATTCCCGTAAAGCCTCTCGTTCGTAGGATGTAGCCCGAATAAGACTGACAGATGGTTTTTGAGTCTGCGTAGTTTTATGGATAGGGAGTGGGGAGTGGGGATTGGGGAGATGAGGGGGACAAGGGGGATGAGGGAGACAAAGGGAGAATAACCATGCCCAATTCCCCATAACCTATTATTCTGTTTTGAGTGGTAAGATACCACTCATTTGTTCTAGATTTAACACTGCGGCTAAGTCTGTTTCACTCATCAATCCTCGTTCTAAAACAATTTGCCGTAGGGATTTACCAGTTTCTAAAGATTCTTTGGCGACAGCTGCGGCATTTAAATAACCGATGTGGGTATTTAGTGCGGTTACTAAAGCTAAACTGCCTTCAGCATAAGCTAAACAACGTTCCTGGTTCGCAGTAATTCCTTTGATGCAGCGTTCGGTGAGTGCGGCGATAGTATTACCCAGAATTTCTATACTGTGAATTAAGTTGTAGGCAATCAGCGGCATCATCACATTTAATTCTAATTGTCCTGCTTGTGCGGCTAATGCGATCGCACTGTCGTAACCCATCACTTGAAAACACACCATTGATGTCATCTCTGCCATAACTGGGTTATATTTCCCTGGCATAATCGAGGAACCTGGTTGCACTGGAGGTAGCTGAATTTCTTTCAAGCCTGTTTTTGGCCCCGAATCCATCAGTCGCAAATCGTGAGATATTTTGACTAAATCCTGTGCTAGGTTGCGTAAAGCACCAGAAACATTCACAAATGGTGCCATACTCTGCATAGCTGCCATGAGATGGGGCGCAGGTTCTAAAGGAGTTTCAATCAATTCTGAGAGAACTTCTACCACACGGGCGCGATATAGAGGATGAGTATTTAACCCCGTTCCGGCTGCACTACCTCCCAAACCCAGCACCATCAAATCTCCAGAGGCGGTATAAATCCGGTTTTGATGTTCTGCAAGGATTTGTGCCCAAGCCCGAAAATTCTCACCCAAACGCACAGGTACAGCGTCTTGTAAGTGGGTTCTGCCAGATTTGACAATATCTTGAAATTCTACAGCTTTGTTTTCTAAGGATGCGATCGCACCATCTATTGCTGGGTGTAATGTCTTAGATAATGCCAATAAACCACCAATACGAATTGCGGTCGGAATCACATCATTGGTAGACTGCCCATAATTAACGTGGTCATTGGGACTAACACGTTTATAATTGCCCTTTTCTTCACCAAGAATTTCTAAGGCGCGATTTGCTAGAACTTCGTTGACATTCATGTGGTGAGATGTTCCAGCACCCGCCTGATAAACATCCACAACAAATTGATCGCGGAATTTTCCAGCTAAGATTTCATCACTTGCTTGCACAATCGCCTGACTAATATCTGGGGGAATGCAGTTCAGTTCTCCATTCACAATTGCTGTAGCTTTTTTGATTATCAATCCCGCATCTACGTAAGTAGATAAAGGCTTAATTCCGCTAATTGGGAAGTTTTCGATAGCCCGTAGCGTTTGAATACCGTAATAAACGCTACTAGCAATTTGGCGATCGCCCATCGAATCGCGTTCGATGCGGAATTGGGAGTCTGTGTGTTCAGTCATAGTATTGTTTTAAGAGAGCTTCAGAAAACAGATTTTCCCACGCTTATGGGAAAAGTGGGGAGATAAGGGAGATAAGGGAGAAAAATTACTTGTTTATCCCTCTTGTTTTCCTTGTCTTCTTCATCCCCCTCATCCTCCTCATCCCCCTCATCCCCTCTATGACTCTACCCAACTGGATTACCTTCTCTCGCCTTCTGGGTGTACCATTTCTGCTTTATGGCTTGTACAACCCTACACCTCAAGCTAGATGGATATGTTTGGCGATTTTTATCGTTGCTGCATTGACTGATTGGTTAGACGGCTATTTAGCGCGGAAACTCAACCAAGTTAGTGACTTGGGTAAGTTTCTTGATCCCTTAGTGGATAAATTTTTGGTATTAGCGCCGTTGATGGTTTTTATTGAACTCGGAAAAGTCCCGGCTTGGGGAGTGTTTTTGATTTTAGCGCGGGAATTAGCGATCGCTGGTTGGCGGGTAAATCAAACGACAATTACCGGGGCAAATATTTGGGGTAAACTCAAAACTGTTAGTCAAATAGTCGCGATCGCGCTTCTGATTGCACCCTTACCTCAAGTGTGGCAAATTCCCTCTCTAATTTCTTTTTGGGTTTCTGTCGCCTTGACTTTAATCTCTGGGGGTATTTATCTCTTACCACAAAAAGTTAGTACTGCTGAATGAGCAAGAATTCTGCGTTAGCGTCTTTGTTCGCGCAGCTTCATCCTACAGGAGAAGGAGAAGAGAAGGTCTAAATCCCCGAAGAATTTTCCCAGTCCCCAGTCCCTTTTTCAATTATTTAATTTTTTTAACTCATATAATACAACTTATACGCAATTCAACCGCTTCCTCAAACATGATTTCTAACACTAGTATGTCATGCTGAAAATAATTACCAAATTAAATAAAACCAAGTAAAATAGATGGCTAACACTATTGATACTGCCGTTAACGCTGGTTCTTTTACCACTCTAGTTAATGCAATCAAGGCTGCCAATCTGATAGATACTCTTAAAGGTGTTGACTCTTTTATCGCCTCTGCAACCACAGATCAGGCTTTTGCAAAGCTTCCACCAGATACTATAGAGACATTGCTTAAAAATATTAATAAACTCCAGGAACTTCTGACGTATCATATCGTTTCCGGTAAGGTAATGCCTATAAACCCGATTGAAGGTTCAAGTTTTAAAATTAGCCCTTTCAATAGTGTTAATGCAGATTATGATCCACAGCCTCAAGAACCGATGCTGCTAATGATAACAGTATCATCCACATCATTGTTGATTCCTCGGTAAATATAAGACTAGTACAACACGGCGGAAGTCAAAAGTATTATGGAATAGGCTTTTTAGGGATTTTAAATGGTTGCTTTATTTCTGCCGTGGCGTACTAGTATTTAATTTTAGAAATATACGTAGGGTGTGTTAGCGCAGAAAGTACAGCACCATTCCAAACTTTTGGTGCCGTACTCTTGCAGTTATACACCCTAGATGTATTTGAGAAATCCCCCGATAAATTCCTTAAAAATCCATGGTGTACATCGTAGATTTAATAATTGAGACTTTGAAAATGAAACATCTATTAATGATTCACAATAATTTTATTACTGGTCGCAGCCAAGATCATATATCTACAAAAATCAGTCAAGCGATGAATGGAAAATATACTTGTCCTTGCTGTTCAAATGCTTTACTCCGTCACAT
>JBGTMK010000089.1:0-5747 GCA_041743605.1 Nostoc sp. | reverse complement strand
TACAATCTCCGTCACAATTGGATTTTTGTGATAACGAGAACTATTTTCAAGCTGCTCCTTGGAGGCTCTTGCTAATAATTCCTGCTCTGGAGTGTGGAAAAATATCACTGACCGATATTGATAACCAACATCTAGCTCCTGATGGTTTGATGCTGTGGGGTTGTGCTTATTCCAAAACACATTTAGCAGTTCATTATAAGATACTATTGCTGGATTGTATTCCACTTCCACTGCTTCAGCATGTCCAGTTTTGCCTCTACAGACATCTTCGTAGGTTGGATTCTCAAAGTGTCCGCCACTGTAACCAACTGCTGTAGAAGTTACTCCCTTTACTTGACCAAATGCTGCTTCAACTCCCCAGAAACAGCCTGCTCCAAATGTCGCTTTTTGTAGATTAGCATTTTGCATATCTTTGACAACTCTTTTATGATAATTTTAAGTGAAACTTATCGAATCACACAGATACTTTATAAGGAAATATTTCCTCAATACTGCCTGATTTATTTTAATTATTAGAGTGACAGATTATTCTGAGATGAGTCTGATACAAATTTTATGTACCTTTCTAGAGAAATACTGTTGCAGTAAATTTACTAAAATAAGAAAAGTAGACTTTTGGATTTACATTACTGGGATAATTGCTTTAGATTCTAAAGCATGATTATCATTTACTGTTGCTGTTGTTTTTATACACGTTAAGGTATCCGTTCAAAGTCCTGGTTCATAAAGCGTTACCACTTCTGCTTTCCACCAAGGGTCATAATTGGTTTATCAAAACAGAATTCAGGAGTCAGGAGCCAGAATTCAGTTATTGTATGAACGATCAGGATTTAGTCGTTCAGTAGGAATATAGCTTAGGAAATACCAATGAACTTAAGCATTCAACAGATCGTGCCAGAGGACGTTGCATTAATGGAAGCTCTATTAGCGACCTTTGGTGAGGCATTCGATCAGGTGGAGACATATAGAAATCCACCTAGTACAGACTATCTGCGGCAGCTGCTTGATAGTGACTACTTCATTGCGATCGCCGCATTGAAAGAAGGTGAGGTCGTTGGCGGTCTTACTGCATACGAGCTTAAAAAGTTCGAGCAGGAGCGCAGTGAGATTTACATCTACGATCTAGCTGTTGCCTCTGCACACCGACGGCAGGGGATCGCAACGGCATTAATTCAGAAGCTGAAGGAAGTAGCAGCAGCTTATGGGGCTTATGTCATTTTCGTCCAGGCGGATATTGGTGACGATCCAGCCATTAAACTTTATACAAAGCTGGGCGATCGCGAAGACGTATTGCATTTCGACATAGCAGTTAATAGCGGCAATGACAATGCCTAATGCCTATCTGAGTAGTGGTTTTTTGAGAAGAGCATACTAGAGAGCGGGTCAATTTTTTACCATTTTAAATATCACGGATGATAATCTGGGCAATTTTCACTATCCCATCCATTCGGGTGTATCCCGCAGACTAGCACGTTGTCCCCATACTCAACTCCGTGATAGTTAGCGCAACCGATGCAAACTATTGGTCGGCTAACTTGGTCATCAAAATCAAAATCAAAATTATCATCTTCCGATTCATCTGCTCGAACTAAGGATGCATTACAGTTGGGGCAGGTTTGAATATCTCGCCCCAAGTCTCTAACTAGACAAGTGAGCGCTTGCCACGAAGTCATGGACTCACCACTGTTGCTAATATGAGTAGTGAGTGACGAAAAATAGGGGTAACTGCATTGGCATACGACCATTTCAGCATCAGTATGCGGATCGTAGTGAGCTTCTAGATATTCTTGGGCAATTCTCCAATTCTGTTGCTTAGAAATACTTTGTGGCTCCCCTTTATAGTTTACCTCCCACAGTTTATCATCGTGAAAAATCCTAAGAGAAAATGATGTATAGTCATGAGCTAGATTTTCTAGTTCGCAATGACTTTTGGCATTTTTGTAATCAAAAGTGCGATGCTCAACCATTAGCTTATATTCACGGGGATAAGACTGGATTACCAGATACTCCCCTTCATAAAAGGGATTATATTTGGTAGCGATTCTTTCGTTGAAAAATAAGAAATCCCGTTCAGTATCCATATAGATAAATTGTAATCTTTCATTTGTAAAACATAGTTAACAGAGTGAACCTTGATATGTTTTGAAGATTAATTATTGTCCAAGGCTTGCCTTCGTACCTCACTATAGGCAACAAATACAATACTTAAAACTTGTGCTTGAATTAACTACGAATGCAGATGGGTGGCCACGAGTTAGCAATAGCATTACTAAAAACCCAATACCGACTTGAGTTGTTTGTTTAACTAATGAACTGAGGCGATCTCTGATATTAAAAATTTTCATTCATCCTCCTAAACCAGGAAAAAACTTACTCCAAACACTTTGCTCTTTTGAAGCTAATTCTTCTGAACCTAGAACATTCTGTAGCCCTTGCTGATTACTCTGAATCTCCTGCATATTAAGAGAATGAATCACCTGAGCTAACTCTGGATTGTCTTCTAACAATTCAGCCTCAAAACTTAACTCCTGTTGCAACAATTGGGCATTTCGGCGCAAGAACATCTGCTGATTGTGCCGCCGTCTCATCTCCTCTTCAGTCAGATGTAATTGCTCTTCAAAACTCAAATCATCGTATTCGCTGTTATACATGAGAATTGTTCTCCAATTATCTTAAAACTTAATTTTTAGGAAAATTAACGACACTGTTTAACTAATTAAACACGTTTAATTCCTCCGTAGAGTAATTGATACCCTAATCGTAATCTGATAATAAATTCGTCAGTATTACGATTGCCCCAAACAGGATTACTAGGATTCTTAATCCAGTTAGTCGGACTATGACAAATCTCATGATGACAACGGTAGCACGTAGAAAATGTTGATACCCCAATAAATAATTCGTAATTCGTAATTCGTAATTCGTAATTATTTATCTTTAAATTTCTTGGTGGAGGCAACAAGTATTTTACCAATTTCATTTGCTTCTTGAAGGAGTAATTGAAATTTTTGTTTTTCAACTAGCTCAGATTCGATTAAAAGTTCTAGCCAATACTGCGTTTCTCTGGCTTCTTTCAAAGCGATCTCCAATTTATTGATAAAATCCTTTGGAGATTGGGCTGATTGAGCTTATCTAACATTATCTCCAATTGAAGTTCCTGAACGTAAAAGTTGCTTAGAAAGAATGCGAGTTGCACTTGAAGCTTCATCCAAAAAGCAACAAGCTTTAATAATTCTAACTGCAAAAGATTTGGTTCTGTCCGTGATAGTAATATTAGTTGTCATGATTTAATTACGAATTACGAATTACGAATTACGAATTATTTGAGTAGCCGAGATTTTCTAATAGTAATGTCACCCCTTTTTCGTTTAACTCTTGCCCCGTTAATTCGTGCCACTTCTGTTTGATTTCCTGAAAATGCGGTCTTCTTCCTAATTCTGTTGCCCATTTTCTAATTTCTTGATACCAGTCAACCTGCTGCTGTGAGGATTGCTGATTATTTTTAGAACTATTAACAGTGTCAGCATTCGGCTTGGAATCTTGTTTTTGTTCTAGACCTTTGATATCAAATTCCGGGATTAGAGCAACGAAAGGATTAGACCGAGTGGGAATCACTAGAGCATATCGAACTCCAGCTTTATCTAACAGTTCGCAAGCCTGTCGCAAGATTTCAAGAATTTCTTTTTTGACATTCAGAAAATCTTGTGGATGGTCAAGGATATAACTCGATGTCTGCCCTACAGCAATAAAGCAAACATTTTTCAAGGACGGGCGACTAAATCCGGTTTCTCCAGAGAGCGGGGACTGGCCCATGAATAGACCATGACCTTTTAACCCAGCAGTGAATTTGATGATATAGTTCCAAAAACCTTGCAAATCTTTGGCGGTATCAGCATCAACCATTCCCGGAAGTCCCTTGCCGCCACCATAAACACTGTCAACTTCATCCTGTGCAAGAAATAATTCCGGGACACCGTGACATTCACCACCAACAATTGATACTCTGGCTTTTTGTTGATCAATCATGCCAGTTGCAAAGGTAATCCAGTTTTTCAACTCTTTCATGCCGTCAAACTTACGGCTGAACTTGCACAACCATCTGGTGACATCATCCTTTGGATCGCTACCGATGACAATTGCTGGTGTTTGAGATTTTGCAGCAATTTTATTGATAATCACGCCAGCCAGCGTAGACTTTCCAGACTGTGTTCCGCCAGAAAGATAAAAATGGTGATTACTGCGAAGAGTCATATTTTGATTAGATGCAGCATTACACAGTTCATCAATCCAAGCACCATCAATTCTGATGTACTCAGGATAGTTTGCTGCTAAGGCTTGCAGAATTTTCATCGCACCCGGATTAGTCACGGACTGCACAAATTCTTCATCAATATCAGCAATATCAGGATTGGGAATACCAGCTGGTGAAGGTGATTGTTGTGCTGGTGGTTCTGGGAGTGTAACCAACCCTTGCAACTGATATTCAGCAATCCACCGGGGGCGCTCTTGCATTGGTAGGCGATTCACATAATCAGCAACTCGGCGTTTAGCTGCGATCGCAGTGGTGACATAATCATAAACAGCTTCACCTTGTAAATGCTGTTTAAGTGATTTCAGGTCAGCTTGTTCTAAAGAGTGATAAACTTTTTGCTTGCCTTCACTGATTTGGGCAGATACTCCAAATAAGCCAGCACTCAGCGTTCCAGCACCAAGTAGCATCCCGGTTGTGATTCGGTCAGTGTTTAAGAAAAAAGGAGCAGACAGACATAATACTGCACTCGCTCCTAAAGAACATAAGATAGTCCGTTCTGCATGAATCACCCCACTAGCAGTTAGACGTTGTAATTCAAATCCCATAATTATCGGCTCCCAAAACTTTCAATCAAATTTCGCTAAAAAGGGGGAAAGGGGAAGGGGTAAGGGGGAAAGAAAAAGACTTAAGTTTCAGTAAATGAAGCTTGCATTAAAGATATACTTTCAGCTACGTACTACAAGAAATATGGTGTTGCCTTGAACTCAGGCGAAATTCTTTCCCCTTTCCCCTTTAACCTTTTCCCTTGACCATTACCTCACCCCCAAAGCAACACCGGCTGCAACTAAAGTCAAGAAGACAAACAGGAATATCACTCCAGGCATTAATCCAATGGTGAAAGTCTTGCGGTTGAAGCCAAAACCTTTAATGACTAAACCAGCAAAGTTAAAGAAACCAACTGCCAAACCGCAAATGCAAATCATGCCAATGATCCACACCAAGAATTGACTGACTGGGCTAGCAACTGAGAGAAATCCCATTAACATTGACAGCCCGACTCCAGAGACGGCATATCCAACGAAGGACAGTTTAATTTGCATAATTTAAGTTGCTCTATCTACATCCTTAAATATTTGAGCAATACGAACACAATTGTCTGAAAAACAAAGGACTAAGCAAACCCCAAACTGAGGGCGAATTATTATGGCGCATATCACAAATTCTTGTCATGATTTTCATTTTTAAAATCTGAAGGAATCACCCACTTCATCAAACGCTTTCTCATATCCCCCCAACTGGCGCTGCTGTTCCTGGGAACCAAAGGCATGACGGATCACCGCTTCCCCATGTAACGCCCTGGTTCGCTGCAAATCTTCCTCAACCTTCATGGCTTCTTGGGAATATGCCAATTGGTTTTTATACATCTCTGCCAAGGATTGCAACTGCTTGAGCCTATGCCGGGAAAATTTAGTGTGCAACCACTTCTGTGCTTTTA
>JBGTMK010000088.1:0-7248 GCA_041743605.1 Nostoc sp. | reverse complement strand
TGCTAAGGAACGTGCCACTATATTTGACATGATTGTTTTACCACCAGATTTAGATAGAGAAACTATAGAAGTTGAGCGTAATCTTTTGAAAAAGGAATTGCGCCGCTTTGTAGAATTTGCTGATTTAGCTGATAATGCAGGTGTTGCCAGAATGAAGTTACTGGATTTACAAAAGCGATATGGTTTATTAGATATTTGATGATGAAGTAGAAAATAGTTCGTATTTTTTTGTAAAATTTTTCGAGTTTTGCAACAAGTAGCACTAAATATGAAATAATAAAATTATGAGTTTGATCATAATGGGGTATAAGCTGCGCTAAAAATTTTACTTACATCCCATTATGATCAAGATGCTTTATTAAGCATAACAGAAAACCATTAAATAATAAAGCATTTTTCCCCAGAAAATTATAAATTTGAAAAAACAGTTTTTGCAAAATTAAAGATAGCGCAAATAGTGGGTTTACGGAGGTAAATGCAGCACTAGAGAAAGTTAAAATATAGAAAAAGTATATTTTCAAACCCCAGATGTCACAAGAGGCGAATATCGATGATGTGCAGGAGCCAATAACCAGCGCGCCGCCCGAGGTACGGCGAATTATTGAGCGGGTATGGAAGCTGGAAAAAGGCAGACTAGATAAGAAGATTAACAGCCATATAAACGATCATATTTTGGACATTATTAAGGAACAGGTGCGATGAAGCTGACTTCAATCAAGCTATGCAACTTTCGCTCCTTTTATGGTACGACACCAGAGATGCTTCTGGCTGCTGGAGATGTTCAGAACACAACGATTATTCATGGTAATAATGGCTCTGGAAAAACCAGTTTACTAAATGCCTTTACGTGGGTATTATATGAAAAATTTAGTGCAGCATTTGCATCGATAGAACAGTTAGTAAATAAGCGTGCGATCGCAGAAGCTCAAAAAGGTCAAGTTGTAGAATGTTGGGTAGAGATTGGCTGGGAACATGAAGGTAAACGTTATCGAGTTAAACGCACCTGTCGGGGTTATAAAAACGAAGGTGATTTTGACGCTGGTAAAACTCAATTAACCATGTGGGTTGGTGCGGATGATGGTAAATGGAATATACCAATTCAGCAACCAGACGATATAATTAATCAAATTTTACCCGCTACCTTACATCAATATTTTTTCTTTGACGGGGAAAGAATTGAAGAAATAGTCCGTTCTGATAAAAAAGCTGAAATTGCTGAAGCTACAAAAATCTTCTTGGGTGTGGAAGTCATCAACCGTTCTATCAGACATTTAGGAGATGCTAAAAAAACTCTAGAAAATGATTTAAAAGGGATTGGTGATTCTGAAACCAAACAGCTATTACGACAGCAAGAAAAGATTGAACGCGAACGTGAACGCATTACCAAACGCCAAACTGAAATTAAAGAAGAGTTAGAGTATCAACAAACTTTTAAAAAAGAGACAAGTAACCGTTTGCGAGAATTGAGTGCTGCTAAGGAATTGCAAGAAAGATGGCAGGATTTAGAATCGCAAAAAGCAGCAAATCAAGAAGAATATAAAAAAACGAAGGAAGCGCTAAAAAAAGTTATTTCGGCGCGGGGTTATACAGTTTTACTCTCAGAAACTACATCTCAGTTTCGAGGAATTATCAATGATTTGAAGCAGCGCGGCGAGTTAACATCTGGAATTTCACGGGAATTTGTCAATGACTTACTCAATTCTCAACGCTGTATTTGTGGTGCGGAGTTACACGAGGGTAATCATTCTCATACTCATGTGAGTACCTGGCTAAATAAAGCAGGTTCGTCGGTGGTGGAAGAAACTGCAATTCGGATGATAGCTCAAGTAGATGAAATTGATAAGCAAGCTATAGGATTTTGGGAAGAGGTTGATAGAGAACAAAGTAGAATTAATCAGTTAAGGCAAAGCATATCTCAAATTGAAGGCGATTTAGACAATATTCAAGAACGGTTGCGAAAAGATGCTAATGAAGAAATTAGTAGCTTGCAAAAACGGTTAGATGAAATTGAAAGTAAAATTGATGAATTAAATCGAGAACAGGGTGCAAATAAGCAGCAAATTATTCAACTCACAACTGAGATTGAAGGTTTAAATAAACAAATCGCTAAACAAAAGCTGAATGAAGATAAGCAAACTTTAGCACAGCGACGGATTAACGCCACTCAAGATGCAATCGAACGCTTAACGGAAGTTAGAAACCGTCAAGAACAACAATTTCGGCTGCAACTAGAAAAGCGAGTACAAGAGATATTCACTGAGATTTCTGTAACTCCATACATTCCGAAAATAAGTGATAAATATGAACTGACATTAGTAGAAAATACTACAGGGATAGAAGCACCAGTTGCAGCATCCACTGGGGAAAATCAAATTCTCAGTTTATCTTTTATAGCCAGCATCATTGACAAAGTTCGGGAATGGAGTGAAAAACGAAAAATGATGATGATTCCCGATAGTAGCACTTTCCCAATTGTCATGGATTCGCCGTTTGGTAGTTTGGATGAGAATTCGCGGCGACATATTGCGAAGACAATTCCTCAATTAGCAAATCAGTTGATAGTTTTAGTTACTAAGACTCAGTGGCGGGGTGAAGTAGAAGCAGAAATGACAAACAGAATTGGGAGAGAATATGTGCTTACCTATTATTCTTCTAAGCCGGATTGCGAACAAGATTATATTGAGTTGGGTGGCGAAAGATATCCTTTGGTGAAACAAAGTCCGAATGAGTTTGAGTATACGGAAATTATGGAGGTTGAACGGGATGGGTAATTACTCACGCACAGACGCAGAGAGAAGTTGCGGTGCGGGGGTTCCCCCCGTAGAGCAAAGGTGGGCGCAGAGAAGAGGAAGAAAAGAAAGACTTTTGCATGGAATCTAATTAATTGGGGTTTTTTCTTGGTTACAGTTGAGAAAAAGGGAGGAATGAGGTTATGATTGCGAGTCCAGACACAAATTATATGTCTCCCCAGGAATACCTGGAATGGGAAGAACGCCAAGAAATTAAATACGAATATATTGATGGTGAAGTTTTCGCCATGACTGGGGGTACTCTTCCCCATCATGATATTGCTTTAAACTTAGCTTCAGCGTTAAAAAGTCACCTGCGAGGAAGTGGGTGTCGTGTGAATATGGCGGATGGGAAAGTAGGTGTATCTGAGAACGGGCCTTTTCATTATCCCGATGTTGTGGTTAGTTGCGATGAACGGGATAAACAAGCTATTCAATTTCTCCAATATCCTTGTTTAATTGTTGAAGTTCTTTCCCCTAGCACGGAAGGTTACGATAGAGGTAAAAAATTTACGCGGTATCGTCGCATTCAGACTTTACAAGAATATGTCCTTATCGATGCTGAAAAAATTGGTTTAGATTGCTTCCGGTTAAATGATAGAGGACTCTGGGAGTTACATCCTTATGAAGCAGAGGATGAAGTTCATTTAACGAGTGTTGATTTTAACTTTCCTATTTCTTTGGTTTATGAGGATGTTCAGTTTGCAACTTTAGTTTAGGCGAAACTAGAAGCAGTGGCAGAAAAAGTAAACTCACACTTGGATGATTAAAAATGGCACCACACGAAAGAGAACAGTTAATTAAAGATATTAACGTACTGCTACATCAAGCTTATGACAGTACTTTAGTTGAAATTCACGCACTATTAAAAAGAATCGATGATGTAGATGATGAAGAAGATTTAAAAGCCATTAAAGAAGCTAGGGAAGATATACGCATTAATGGCACTGTATCTTGGGATGAAATTCAAAATGAAATAAACAAGGATGTTGCGTGAGTTACGAAGTTAAATTTTCAAGGGGTGCGAAAAGCAGTTGAGGAAACTATCTATAGACGTACAACAACGCATACAAACTAAAATCAATGACTTGGCAATAGAACTGCGTCCAAACGGGGTCAAAAAATTACAAGGTGATGATAATTCATATCGTGTTCGAGTAGGAGATTATCGAGTGGTTTATGAAGTAGATGATGATGTTTTGATAGTAACTGTAATTAAAATAGGACATCGTGGCGGGATTTATAAAGATGAAAGCTAGCACAGTGGGGAATATCAGTGCGATGCCTACGGCGGCAAGCTACGCTAATTTTGGTAAAATAGTTATGCTTATACTGAATCTCCAGTGCCAGGATGGATTATGTTAGTGGATAATTTGTTTGTTTAGGCGATCGCCTCCATACTAGTATAAAATAATGCATTAATAATTACTATCACTTTTGACTTTCGGTTAAAATAGCAACACAGTATATATTAAAACAATGGCTGCAAATAGAATCAGGGTTGCTAAAGATAAGGCTGAGTTAGTGAAATCTCTAGTCGCATCAAAAGACACAACTGGGCCTTTTCAGACTTATGTAGAAGTTATGGTATTTGCAGCAGCATTGGGCGTTAAAAATAAAAAGCGGGTTCCTTTGGGAGAAACTACAAAAAGAGAACCATCTCCAATTCCCCAAGAAAATTTTGCTTCATTGGGATATGACCTAATCATTAAATTATTAGGAGTAAATGAAACTCAAGATATCAACATACTCTCATCTAGAGAGGAACAAGATGAAGATAAACGTACTCAAATCTTTGAAGAGTATGCTAACGCAGGACTGGAAATTTTACAAAACGAGTTGCGGGGTTCTGTTGACTACTCAGAGCGACTTCTATTAATTCTGATTTCTGAAAGAGGAACAAAAGAACAGCTAGAAGAAGAATTTGACCTCAGTAAATTCTTAAAATGATTTTTTTGCTTGCTTCATTAAGTAATTAGATATGAGAAATATAGCATATTATTGTCAACGACTTGCTGAATTAAATGTGAGTAATAACCGTAAGCGCGGTAACGCTCAATATAAACCAATATTACTTTTATCTGTAATTGATTTAATTGCGCGAGGTATCATTACTACTAATGAGATTCCAGTTTCAGACGAATTAGTTCAAACATTTGAGAGGTATTGGAATGTAATCGGTTCTCCATCTTACAAAGGTGGTTTACACTATCCTTTCTTGCATCTACAAAATGAGGGTTTTTGGCACTTAAAATTTAAGCCTGAATTTAATGGGTTACAGCCGAAAACACTTAACAAGCTAAAGGAAGCTGTTGAATACGCATATCTAGACGGTGAATTATTTAACTTTTTGCAAGATGAATTTTGCAGAAAAGAACTAATTGATGCACTTGTTACAGCTTTCTTTTCTGATAATGAAAATGATATAGAGTCTATTTTACAAATAAATCAAACTTTTCAAGATGACGCGCTAGAGATAGAAAATTTAATTGAAACAGGAAATGTAGAGACTAATCCAAGGTGGAGCTTGAAACGAGCAGTTATTAGAAATGCTTTTTTTAGAAAAGCAATTGTACACGTTTATGATTACAGATGTGCCTTTTGTGGACTAAAAGTAACTAAAAAAGTAAATCAGAATATTGTAGATGGCGCACACATCAAGCCATTTTCACAGTTTTATGATAATAAAATTCATAATGGAATTGCTCTTTGCAAAAATCATCATTGGGCATTTGATAGGGGTTGGTTTGCTGTAAATGAGCAATACAAAATTATAGTTAGTAATGATTTGGAAGAAGCATCTCCCCATAGTAAACCTATGAAAGATTTTCATGGTGAAACAATACTTCTACCAAATACAGAGCAACACTTTCCAGAACTGGAAGCGCTAAAATGGCATCGCCAAAATATATTTCAAGCATAATTACAGGACAGGTGGAAGTCCTACCGCTTTCGGTTCAACAAACTCACCATCAAAACTTATAGTTTTATCTTCCATAGTCCTAGCATTCGCCAAAGCCTTGCGAAGTTCAGCACGTTCCATCTGTTCCTGAATTCCACCTAGGATGTAAATTAATAACTTCGCGGCCAAATCTCGTCCAGCAACCTGCACCCGCTTTTTATTTGGGTCATACAAAACCCCATACCAGAGAGATTGGGGATATTCCATACCACTAAAACCACCTTGCTGGTCAAACTTCCGCAGTTTCTTAAAAATATCTGCCAGGGAAAAACCTTTTTTAAAAACTAAAATTCCTAAAGCTTGCGCTAATGCAACTTGAGCAACTGGACGGAAAAGCATATTTCCTTCACCTCCATCCTTCTCAAAGCTGAAGCGCCGCAAAGCTGGTGTATCCTCATGTTCTAAAATCTTATAACTGGAAAGACTAGCCAAAGAATCAAATAGCTTTCTAAATTCCTCAATTCCCTGTTCAAGTTCTCCATCCTCTGGACGCATAGGAATTAGACCTTTTTCTAAAGGTTTCCAGTGAGGGAACTTTTGAGCCAAATACCGCTCAGACATATCTTGCAGAGCTTGCAATGTTGTCAAAACGGTAGAATTGGAAGCTACTGTTGCACTATTCCAATTAACACGGGGTTTACGGTCTTGTTTTTGTTCTAATAGTGGATGTGTAACTGCAATTTTTCTAGCAACGATCGCAAAACCATCATCTTCATTCAACTGTGTTAGTTGCCCTTTAGTCAACGGTGCCGCCATCAGGTTGACATGAACAAAAATCGATCTCACCCTCCGCCTCGCCTCGGTGCGAGTTTCCCCCGCCGCTACCGCACAGATGAACTCAATACCAATTTTTTCCTTGGGTAAATTTTGCAAATAAGCAAGGTCTACTTGGTACTTTTCTATCAAATCATTGACTGTAATAAAACTGTCATCAGCAGCTTTATCTTTTTTATAGCGCTGGAGTTTGCGAGTTTTAATTAACTCCATCAACCCCTGAACCCCCATTAATCGGTGTTGACCATCTAGTGCATAAATGGTTACATCATCCTCAGAAATATTTAGCAGACCTACTTTAGCGTCTTTATCTAGGGGTATAAAATCAGTAGTCGATTTTGTGGCGCGTCCTTCGCTATCCCACTCAGCAGCTTTGGGGTTATCCACCCACGGTTGATTAATTACTACCAACACTGGCGGAAACTTGTGATTTTGTCGAGCTGCTAAATACTGTACTAGCGGCGCTTGACGTGACCAATCAAGGGGACGCTGCTGAATTTCATCAATACTATCCGCGTCAATCTCGACATTATCAGTCTCAGGATTATACTTTTTTTGAAACAGAGGTAAGCCAGAGGCGAAGTGAACCCGACCTGCAAACCATTCCAAGGTAACAGAGCTAACATAAGCCTCAGTACCACCCATCTCGGTTTTTTGAACGAGAATCTGATCTTTTCTTCCTAAAAACTTCTCTAGGAGTAAAGCTAGTACCTGTTTTTCCTT
>JBGTMK010000087.1:0-4679 GCA_041743605.1 Nostoc sp. | reverse complement strand
TTAAGGCGTGAGCGACTTTTTACCAACTGGCATTCAGCTGACGTACTTAGTCGCTGCATCGTTATTCATTCTGGGCTTGAAAAAGCTGGGATCACCTGCTACAGCGAGAAACGGTAATATTGTAGCTGCTGTGGGAATGCTGCTAGCGATCGCAGTGACAATGCTCGATCAACATGTGTTGAACTACCAGATGATATTGTTAGGCTTGGCGATTGGATCGGGAATTGGTGCGATCGTTGCCTACAAAGTCCAAATGACCGAAATGCCCCAAATGGTGGGTTTACTCAACGGTTTGGGCGGTGCTGCTTCGGCTTTAGTAGCTGTTGCCGAATTCTGGCGGTTATTAGATAGTTCTCAGGCGATACCCCTAGATGTGAACATTTCCATGTTATTGGACGTGTTAATCGGTGGTGTTACCTTCACAGGTAGTTTTCTCGCCTTTGCCAAATTGCAAGGTTTAATTAGCGGTTCTCCGATTACATTTCCATTCCAGCAACCATTTAACCTGTTGCTTCTGGGTGCTTATATAGTAGGCAGTGCTTACTTAATCATCACACCAGATAGCTTACCCATATTCTTGGGAGTGGTTGGCGTTTCTTTAGTGCTGGGCGTGATGTTCGTCATCCCCATTGGTGGCGGCGATATGCCAGTGGTAATTTCGCTGTTGAACTCGTTGTCAGGTGTGGCGGCGGCGGCGGCTGGATTCGTGGTGATGAACAATATGTTAATCATCGCTGGTGCTTTGGTAGGAGCATCTGGCTTAATCCTTACCGAGATTATGTGTAAGGCGATGAACCGCTCCTTATTTAGTGTGCTGTTCAGCGCTTTTGGTACAGGTTCTAGTTCTGGTGGTGGTGCTGCTAGTGGTGGTGCAACTGATCAAAGTGTCCGCAGCATTGATCCTGAAGAAGGGGCGATGATGTTGGGTTATGCCCGTTCTGTGGTAATTGTGCCCGGTTATGGTATGGCAGTTGCCCAAGCGCAACATAGCGTCCGGGAATTGTCAGATCAGTTAGAAAAAATGGGCGTTGATGTCAAGTATGCCATTCACCCGGTTGCTGGTAGAATGCCGGGGCACATGAATGTGTTACTTGCAGAGGCAAATGTGCCTTATACCCAGTTGTACGACATGGATGATATTAATCCCCAGTTCGATCAAGCCGATGTGGCTTTAGTAATTGGGGCAAATGATGTGGTAAATCCGGCGGCGCGGAGTGATACAAGTAGCCCGATTTATGGTATGCCGATTTTGGAAGTAGATCGGGCGAAGCAGACGATTGTAATTAAGCGCGGAATGAGTACGGGTTTTGCCGGTGTAGATAATGAGTTGTTCTACAAAGATAAAACTACGATGCTTTTTGGTAGTGCAAAGGATATGGTGGCGAAGTTGGTTTCGGAAGTGAAGCAACTTTAAAAGAAACGAACCGCGTTCGCGCAGCGTCTCGTAGAGAAGGGCGCAAAGGGCGCGAAGTAAAGAAAGAATTTAGAGAATTTGCTTGCTTTGGGAGTTTGATGCTTTTGAGGCAAGTTTTTTTAATGAATGGAGCTAGTTTTCTCGAATTTAACTGGATCTCTTGAACCAGATCAAGCCCTCATCAAAGAATTTTTGCATTTTTTGTACTAGATTAGTTTGGGAATCTGAAGTACAAACCTTATTATCACTCTCAATAGTTTGGCTATTAGAAGTAGTTAGTGATAGTTGTGATTTTATCTGTGCTTGATTAGCACCTACGATATATGGCTTTAGACTTTGGTAATTCAAACAGTAATCTGAACTATTTTCTGTCAAAGTAAAAGGTTCTGATGGAATAGCAGGGCTAGGAGTAATGTAGTCCCAAAATTCACGGTAATGCTCTACAAGTTGTTTGTGAATTTCTTCAAGATTTCCCTCTGTTACTATAATATCCTCAGTCACTACAATATCTGGCATTATTTCTTTCAAAAGAATACCCTCTATTAAACGTATTTCTCTTCCAAATGAATCTTTTAAAATTCCATTTCCTGCAATACCTGTATCTTGCACAGTTGCTTCAATAACCCGAAAAACCAGAGTAAGATTCCCAAGTTTAGGGTGATCAATTTTACGATATAGGGCAGAACCTTTTTGAGTCAAATCCCCTCCTGCTGCCTTAGCAAGTAGGCTAGATGTACCAGATTGACACATGAAGTTAGGAGCTACAACTGTCCTGTAGTCAAGGTATTGATTACGGCTTACCAAGAACCCCCAAGCCTGAATACTTTTCATAGCAAAGTAATATCCGATTCTGGAAAAGTATGATCGAGTTTATTTCTGATAGATAAGAAGCAATTGATTACATGCTTGAGCGCAGTTTCTTCATCGGACACTGCCTTAAGCGATGCTGCTTGTTCACGACGAAGTTCATCAGTTTTTTTGACTGCTGCCTCTTGTTTCTTCTGTGCTGGTTCTTCAGCATACTCAATCATTTTTTTTAAAATGTCTTCGGCAAATTGGTATTTTTTAGGCAAAAGTTGTTGTATATTTTGTAGAATTTTTAGGCCATCACCAAAAAATTGACCTAATTTATCCCAAAAACTCAGGTCTGCTTTCTCTTCAATTGGTTTACTAAGTTCTTCTTGCTTCTTTCTTATAAGTTCCTTTAAGTGGCTTTGTATCATATCTGGCAAAACACAAGCCAAGGGTACTTCTACATGAAATGGTTGCGGTAACTCTCCAGTTTTTGCCATACTGCCATCTGGTTGCAATTTAGCAAAACCCATACCTACTGCACTTACTGGAATTAAGCGCACTGGTGTACCCGCTTTGTTACGCACTTTTACGAGATTTCTAAATTCTTCAATTTGTAGCAAGCGATCGCGTATTTGCTCTAATGTAAAGTTTCCTTGTACGATATCCCATTTACTAATAACAAAGTGAATTGGTTTTTTAGTATTCTGCATTACATGAAGCATATTGGGTAAATCGTTTATAGCCCAAATTTTTCCTAGCTTTTCATTACGCATTAATGCAGAAAGTCTCTGACCATCTAACAATCCCAGCATAGTTTCAGCTTCTTTAAGCTTGCTCTCAAATGCAGGGTCTTCTTCTTCCATTTCATCTGTTAGCCTGCCACCAGCATAATCCAAATAGGCAAATTTGCAAGCTGAGTAAATTGGCAGGTTTTCTGTCTGAACACGACAAGTGAAAGTCCATTCTGATATTTCGCTATATGTTGTCCCTTTGGGCCATTTCTCATCAACAGCAATTTGTGTATAGATGTTGTTCAGTCGCTTTCTTTTTTCTGCTCCATCAACTTCTAAAAAGAATCCATGCTCTCCCTGCGTGGATAGCTTCTTATACATACTTGCCAAAAAAACTGTCTTGCCAGATCCAGATGGGCCTAGCATAATTACTGTGTAAGTATTCAAGACTATCTCCAGTTAGATAAGTGCTTTTTATTGATTGACAAAATAATCTCGGAGCTTTGCCTAGTAGCTAAATGAAGATATTATTATCAGCCATGAACAATTTTGGGTCAGACAAGGGCAAAATGCCTCAGCAATTTTACTTAGTAATACATGGAGTGTAATAATACTAAATCTTATGTGACTAGAAAAGAGCGATCGCCTCTTCTGTTCCTCTGTGCCATCTGCGCCTCTGTGGTTCGTTAAAAAGAGCGATCGCCTGCAAAATCTTCAGCGTGCGATCGCTCTCTTCTGACTCTGTGTTCTCTGCGCCTAATAAGGTTCGTTAAAAAGAGCGATCGCCAAATCTCCACAATGCGTAGGCGATCGCCCATCAAAACATAATATAAATTTGACATAATAGACCACGATCGCCTATTCTTTGAACCAACTCAACAGGAGGTAGTTATGCAAATCGTCACCAGTTGGATGGAGGAAGGGATACAACAAGGAGAATTGAAAATAATCCAGCGTCTATTAACAAAGCGAATTGGTGTAATTACTGCTGAATTACAAGAGCAACTGCGTGGTTTATCCTTAACTCAGTTAGAGGATTTAGCCGAAGCTTTACTAGATTTTTCCACTGAAGCTGATTTAGTGGCTTGGTTGCAACAGCAGCAATAAGATATCTATTGTACCTGCGATCGCTCTCTTCTTCCTCTGCGTTCTCTGCGTCTGGAGTGGTTCGTTAAAAAGAGCGATCGCACAATTCCACAGAATAACTAATTTAACTTACTTTGTAAAATATCGATAAATATCTTTACGATGTAGCACACGCTGAAATATTACTGTTTCACCGTCAAATATAATTCCGATCCGATAATCACCTATACGAATCCGATAAATATCATCATATCCTTGAAGCTTTTTGATATTAGTAATTTCTTCAAAGTTAGCTATTTGTGGCATTTCTTCAAAAGCAAGTACTTTAATCGTCTCATAGTAAGGTGTACTTTTGAGTGCTTTTAAATCTTTAATAAAGCTGGATAAATACTGGGTATTCACTCTCTTTCCAATTCGGCTAATGCTTCATTAATATTTAATGGGGTTTCTTGTTGTACTTCCTTGATTGCTAATATCAATCCTTCATCTTCAATCGCTTCTAATAAGCGTAAATAGTCTTGAAAATCTATAATTACTTTACGAATATTACCTTGAGTATCTGTGATTAATTCTTGAGCAAATGGGTATTGATTGGTTTTCATTTGGGTATTAGTGTTTGTAATCATAGAGAATTTGATTACCTTTACATAGTA
>JBGTMK010000086.1:0-14124 GCA_041743605.1 Nostoc sp. | reverse complement strand
AACGGGCTTGAGAGTTAATTACAACACTGACGGATTAGAGGTAGATAATATGCAAAACGTTTTCAAAACGGCTGGGGGGTTGGTGTTTGCAGGTGTCACAACTTGGTTAGCAGTCAAAGACCATCAATATTTTGAGAATTTGACTAAAGAAACAGTCACCCAGATTAGCCAAGATATTCAAACTATTGAAAAACAGAACCCGCAATCAGACCCTTGGCTAAGTATTGCAGTCGCGTTGGCTTTATTCATTGGTTCCATTGCAATTATTTTTAAGGGGCGGGAATGAAACAAGGTGTTTTCGAGTTAGCGCTGGCTGGTGTGTGTGGTGTAGCCGCAATCATCGGGCTAGCAACATCGCAAACACGTCAGCCCTACGACCTGACACAAATTCAATTTTGTCCAAGGTCAGCGAATGGTATAGAGAGTCAAGCAACCCTAGATAAGCGTTTTTGCAATCACCCGCGTTTTGTCCTGACTGAAGAATGGCAACGCTACGGACTGTATGGCAGCATCATTCCCTACAAGGGTGATGCTATTCAATGGGTGCGTGATTTGCCCACAGACAACCCTAATCAGTTGCTAGGATATGGGGTTGCAGTTATGGGGCTATGGGGTGTCGTGGGTTGTTTGCTCGTGCGTTCGCAACGCCTCAAGCGCACGGACTATGAACTGGGCGAACTCGAAAAGACTTACGACTATGCAACTTGGCAGCAAAACAAGCACAAACGTGAAGTTAAGCAACATTCGACCCAGCTTTATACTGAACGGTTGAAAGATGGATTAACTGACCTAGACGTTCATTCTCGTAAAGAATTGGGGCTAACCGATGAGGAAAACGAACGCGCTAAGGCACGTATTCAGCTAGAGGACTTTATGAAAGCCCGTGCCGTTAATCATTCTGTGATGGATAAAACCATCTCTGAGAATCTTCGAGACAGGGCGAAAGCTGACCAGGAACGCAGCAAGATTGAGGGCAAAACCAAGGGCGCGATCGCAGAAAATGACAATCAGCAATCAGTTGATCAACAACGAGCAAACCAACTGATAGAAGCGCTCAAAGCTCATGAGGACGGCTGGCTGTGGAAGATTATCGACAACTTAACCCCACTGTGGTTAATCGGTCGCCAGGGGTCAGGTAAAACTTACACGAGCGCGGCTATAGCTCTTGTTAGAAAGCACTGTTTAGGAATTCCCATCTACTACTTAATTGACCGCCACGCGACTGGGGACAACTCAAAAGCATGGCGATATCTTGATACTTCATTCATTGCAGAGTCCGAGTTAGAGATAGGTACTGCTCTTGATACTCTCTGCGAGCATTGGCTATTAAGAATTAAGGGTAAAAATGACTTAGAACAACCTGCGACTATCACGCCTGAACAAGTGCTTATTGATGAGTACACCAACCTGAAATCATTGATTGGTGAACCCGCAGAAAAGTTTTATAAACTGCATCTGACAGACACTAGGAAAGCAAAAGTTCATGTTACTGGTATTACCCACAATGACACGAATTCAAGCTATCCCGAAGGGACACAAGCAATGAGGGAGGCGGGTACAATCCTCATTCAAAAATTCTCAGCTAACGGTAAAACTCCACTGTCTAGAGTTAAGATTATTCGCGGCTTGCTTGATGACAATGGGGAGGAATATCTGGAGGCAGAGCGCACACTACCAAACTGGTTTAACCCGGAGGATATTTACAACCACTTCAACGGTAAGCCGATTTATTTTGATGCTTAGTTAATGCGCTTACTGAGGATCATAGCTGCAAATATAAGGGCAGGCTGCAATCAGAAGCAGTTTTATAGCACTGCGCTAGTGAGAGGTAATCGCATTTTACTTTAAGAATTTGATGATTCTGCAATAAATCGGAAGTAATTTCTATTGCTCCTCATTATCCGACTTGGTACAGCTTACGGTATATTGAATTGGAGGAGCGAGACTTTTTCTGCTGAAGCTTCTGGAGCTTATTAAGTACTTTTTTTAGGTCATCTGTTGCTCCTTGTTTTTTGTAGATAGTTGCTGTTTTCTGATAATCTTTAATTGCTTCTTGCCTATTTCTTAATTTTAAATGAACAGCAGCACGATTCTTGTAGGCATCAACCGAATCAGGCGCAAGACTAATAGCTTGTGTATAATCTTTAATTGCTGCCTGATAATCTTTTAAAAAAAAGTTTGTATGTCCACGTTTTATGTAAGCCTCAATATTTTTAGGCTCAATTTTAATAGCTTGTGTGTAATCTTTTATAGCTGCTTTATAATTTTTTAGTGAATAGTAGGCATAACCACGTTTTATATATGCATCGAGATTTTTTGGAGCAATTTGAATAGCTTGGGTGTAGTCTTCAGACGCTCCTTGATAGTCGCGGATCTCAAGCTTATTTTCTCCCTGCTTTAACAAGTTATTAACCTGCATCTCTGGAGAGGTTTGACAAAATCCTAAAAAAGCAGTAACTCCAATAATGATAGTAGCAATAGCGACTTTTGGAGTAGATTGGTTTCCATATCCAATGAGTCGTCGAATAGGTTGAGTAAAAATTTGTTCAGTAACTTCATGCTCAATTGTGGTTACTACTTCATCTTTTAGACCTAATTTTTTCTGGACAGTTTTTAATCTTTCGCGGGATGTATCACTGAGAGTATTACTCCATTGAATTTCTTGAAAAAACTTTTGTTTATATTGTTGTATTTTATGATGATATTCTTTTGCTGCTTTAGCACTTATTTCTTGCTCTATTAATTCTGTATCTTGGTTTTTTAATGCTCGATTTTGCTTGAGATTATTTAAGTAAGTTATTGTTTCTTGACTAAGGGGATACTCTTCATGAATTTTAGTAGAAAAAAGATGCCTATACTCCTGCAATTTTTGCTGATATTTTTTAAAGTTTTCAATTATTTCTTCGATACCTTTAGCTACTTCAAACAAGGTATCGTCTCTGTTTTGCCGACTACTGACAACAGCTATTCTATCTTTGGGCAATGGAGTTAAATCACCTAAATATCTTTCCCATCCATAGACCTGACGTATAAGCAAAGGTACAACAATAATCTCTTCACGTTGCCCTCGCTGTAATATCCATTGAATTGCATCAGATAATGGAGATGTATTTTGAATGAGGTGAATAAATTCTGGGGTAACAAGTAGTGCTACCATATCAGCTGTGTTTAAAAGCTTAAAAATATGATTGTTATCATTATCAAAAGACTGTAATGTATTTTTGGAGTTGTACCATTTTATAGACACATCCAGATAGTTTAATCCACTTAGATGAGCTTCTAAACTTTTTCGCAAATTTTCATCTTGACGAGTATGTGATGAGTATATAAATACTATTTGTATATTTTTGGTAGAGCCTGTAGAGAAAGGCATAATAATCAGACAATAAAAATTTTAATTTATCTTGTTTCCAGTATTCTTATCTTTACTTCTTCCAAGTCTTTAGTAATAGAAAAAAAAGCATCATTTTTGTTTATCCAGCCCCCCCTTCTATCAGTTATAAATTTACGTTCTTTAGGTAAAGCCTGAAGGTCGTCAAGTTTCAAATTGCCAAAAAATAACCGCTCCCAACCAATAATTTTGGTAATAAGTATAGGAATAATGGTGGCTTTTATAGCTTTTTGTTTTTCTCTTGCTAAGTTAACCTCAAATTTGCTTTTATAATCTTTTAGAAATCCTGGACTAATCAGTAGGAGAATTATATCAGCTGAATATAAATGTTTCTCAATCTCAACTTTCTGAAATTGCCCTCCTATCATTTCACCTTCATGCCAAATTTTAATTCCATCCAAGCTACTGCTGAGATAATCTACTAGTTCATCCAGCAGTTTTTTATCCTTTTTGGAATAAGATATAAAAACTTCGAGCAGTTCAGTATGTGATGCTAATTTAGGAATTTGAGACATATTTGCTTGAAACAAATCAAATGGCATTTCTGCCCAAATCTTTTTAATACCTTCAATAGCAATAGCTAACCCTTTTTCCCCTTTGCTAACTTGGTGGCTTACTATTGCCAAAACAGCACCACTAGCTCGCTCCACTACAGGTGAACCACTGTATCCAGCTTGTAATATATGTTCATCCTCAATACGTAAATCCCAAGCCTTAATTCGATCGCTTCCATCAGTAGAAGGAATAAAACTTTGCTTGCCTATATATCCCTGAATCCTTCTGAGCAATAGGGTTCCTTTTGGATCGAAAGGATAAAAACCAGCAATTTCAAAGGATTTTCCCTCGTCACACAATGGAGACAAAGGCAATACTGGTAGGTTCCACAGTTCTTCTACACGCAGTACTGCCAAATCAAAACCCTCTGATTCTCCCGATGCCACTACCTTTGCCGTTATGCCATTAGCCAGCACTTTCTCTGCTCCTCCTACATCCCGCACTACATGGGCGCAAGTTAGTAGGTAGGTGGCTTCATTCGTAAGGTGAATAATAAACGCCGTACCAAAGACTCTCTTTTGTTGCAGGTCAGGGTCACGGCTAGTGATTAAAATAACCGAGTCCTGAAAACTTGAACTCATTTAAATTATTCCTTGGGCTTAAGTAATAGTTTTATCTTCAAATTACTTCCTGCTTTTGCCTTAGTTACATAAATGTTGCCCTCTCCCTCAAAATTGAAACCTATTTCAACTTCAGCCTGCTCAATTTGCATATCCTGATTAAGTTCCTTCCAAGCCGCAGCAACAGGACGACAGGTTTTGAGTAGAATCGGCTTTATTTTGTCAAAAGTTGTGTTGACTTTATCTGCGAATCGACTAGATATTTGTTGGGCTTGGTCTTCAGGTACTTCTACCTCTACTAAAATGCCGTCCTCAAGTTCAATGAGTTTAGTGTTCATTAATACTTTTAATATTGTTTAATATAAGTTACAAAAAATACTGACATTAACAATCAAACATAGCAACAAGTATAGGAATTAATTCACAAAAAATTTATACAGCAAACTTAAATACTATAAATCTTAAGTCAGCATGGATGCTAGTATTTACAGGATTTGCCTACCAGCTTTCTAAAAAAAAGCTAAGTATTTACCGGAACTTAGCTTTTTATAAACTTTACTATTATTGAACATAAAGGTGCGGCAAATACCCAGTTAGGCAAGCCGCTCACTACTTCATATAAGCCAGAATTATCAATGGCAATGTGTAGAGAATTTTTCGGCACTTAAAAGATAAGTAATACTTAACAGAGGTCAATTTTGGGGTAATCCTTCACGAAGTAATCGAGTTTTGGGAGAATAGTAAGTGTCCTTCATCGCGGTTTTTGGAAACTATGCGCCTATTATCCGAGCGTTAACACCCAAAACGGCATATCCATACCACTGGCGATCAAGTCGGAAATTTAATTGCACTCAACCCAATATTGTTTTACATAAGGTTTTATATAATTATTCTTGAACTTTGATTCTGGCATTCGGTTACTGCCAGCGACAAGAGCAGCCACAAGAACAACAGCCTATACCAGCTATCCAAGTACGGTAATTCTTACTTATCAATTGTCAATTTAAAATATTAAATCATGTCCAATAACCAGGATTTGCGTCTATTTGCACAAGCTATAGAATTAGTTGATTCGGAACTGGCACAAAGTTTACCTAGTTCCGCAAGATTAGTTTTTAAATTCTCTCCTGTTACGTCGATAGTGCAGGAATTAAAAATGTTTAGCGATGATTACCAAAAAGCTAAATCGCTGACACAATATAGTGATGCTTATGAAATACATGAAATATTTTACGAAAAATACGATAGATGGCTAGAAGCATCTATCCGTGCCTATAACATTCCTAAACCAGTATTGATGGCTAAAGTAAATGTTAAACAAGCAGAAATCAAAAAAGCAGAGAGAACTACAAAAATTATTAAGATCACTTTAATAATTGCTGCAATAACCTGCGCTGTATGGGGTTTTATACCAATATTTAACCCTGACAAGGCAGTAGTTCAAAGAATAGCAGAAATTAAGCAAGAATTAGCGCAAATAGATAAAGCAGCTAACAAAAGAATTTTTGGGAAGCTTAACCCTGGTTGGCGCAGTCAATATGCAGAACGCTATGACCAACTGGAAGACGAGTTACAAAGTTTAGAATCTCAATCATCTGGTCAGGTAGTGTTCGGTTTTTTTGGACTTCTTCTCTTTGGAGGCTTATCAATTGCGCCATCGGTCATAAGATATTATCTTGAAGCTAATCGAAACCTGGGATATAAATTGTAAATTATAGAAGTCATATCAGTAATCGCAGCAATCATTAAAAGCCTTGAAAATAAAAAGTTTCAGTAGTCTTCCACGGCTTAAAGAGAAAACATCATCCTAGCGTTAACGCCCTAAATGGCATATCCACAACCAACCGTCGAGTTTTTAACTACTGGCGGCCAAATAAAACGGATGATACTCCTTAACCCACATGAACAGGAATATCAAAAGTTTGCCCATCGATTCTTACTTGACCAGCCATCTGTCTACTATTAGTAGACTTGGCCATACGGCAGGGCGTACCCCCTGAACACCACCAAAGCTAAATACGACAAAATTTAGCTTCTTATCTCACCATTTACCTCATTTTTACACCTGTAGACAATGTAAACTTACTTGTCTAACTAACTCACTGATAAATCTGTTTAATGCTTCCTTGTCCTCTAATACTTGAAACTTTTTCAAAAAAAGCTTTTGGAGGATTTTTACACTCTTTAGCCTCTAAAAATAAATTTCTGTAAAACCTAAACCTACTTTCTCTTTTTTTTGAGGATTGTAAAAAAGTTCCTCCTTTTACCTTCTCTGCTCCATGCTGTTCTATATACTCCATAACAAAGAAGTCTTCATACACTTCTGCCTCTATCAATTTTTTTGTTTCTGTCACAAATACTTCAATCAAATCTCTGACAGGATTTAACTGAGTAAAGCTTGCTCCTTGCCCCTGTCTATGTTCTTCGATCCTACGCTCTACATTAATAGATTGACCGATATAGTAACAATCATTTTCAAGCTTAAGAACATATATACTAATATTTTGGTTATATACTATTTCTCTTTTTTTCATTAAAACTTTGCATTACAAAACGGTTGCATATTATTAAAAAAAACATTCTATTGCCAATAAAAGCTAGAAGCAAGAGGTATCCCTAATCTGTGTATCTAAAGAAAGCAAGTGCGGTGTCAGCTATTGTCTACAGTTGCTCTCACACACCGATAGCAACAATTTATCAACCAAGGGTATAAAACAGAGTATAGACAGATTGGCTACAAAAGGCGCAAAACCAGAACACTGTGACCCCCACAGCTGGATAATGGTTTAGGTATTGGAAATTTCCTTTCTGTGTACCGTCAGATCGGCGATCGCCTTCTAGTAACTAGTTTTTGCTCCTTGTTTTTGCTCGTTCTCCAACACCGGGAAGTACCGCCGAGCGTTAAGGGGTTTCTTCCACCCAGTCAATTCAAACAGGTACTCATCTTTCTTCAAGGTTAAGCATCGTAGCCCATTGATTGATTTGACTGACGCGATTGCAGGCGGGCGAGTAAGCCAGGAGCTGTTGTTACCACCCATCGATAAAGACAGCACCCAGACGATGTGCGATGCTTACAAAATCGCTTTGAATATTTGGAGAATGCTAATATGAGCAACGCAAACTCACAAGCACCGAAAACGACAGCATTGCCAATGGGTATTGTTCGCGCTGCTGAAGCCACACCCCTAACCGCAACAGACAGTATTGCAATTCATGAATTAATTGCCCGCGTCTATTTGGCTGAAGACTTGCGTGACCGTGAAGCTCTCCAGCAGGCTGTGACTGAAAATTATGTTCAGCTTCACACACTCTACGGACGCATCGAGGGCAGAGCAGATTTCGCATCCTGGGTTCTGGATCACCCTGCCTACTTTGATGGGTTCAGACACCATGCGTTTAACATTGTCACCAAAAGCGAGGGTAACAATCAAGCATCGGCGGTCAGTTACATTATGGTATTGCAGGTATTCTCAGATGATCCTGCAATTACTTCAAGCCTGCCACGCACTATTGCACATGGAGTTGTCAAGGATCAGTTCGTCAAGTCAGGAGAACGTTGGCTGCTTTGTGAGCGCGTGTATGAACAGTTCTCTGTTCTTCCTGCAATTGCTCCAGACCCGCAACTTCGTGCCAAAGCGAGCGCACAAGCACCCGCCAAGTAAAGCAGATTTGTAGAGAAGTAATACCATGAAAATTACCGTCTTAGGCCCTGCCAGGAACTTGTCGCCACAACAATTTTATCTGTGGCGATGCCTGCGGCGGCAAGCGGAAGCAGTTTTGATTGTGGCTCCATCGGTGTCCAAGCGCGTAAGTTTCGGTATCACTGCTCATTTCACCCCATAAGCTAGAGAGAAAATTTTGATATCATTGCCAAGCGGGAGCAAGAGCAGAGATCATACCCGTTTTGAGTCACAGTGCTGCAACCATAAGCAAGTTTAATCAGCCAACGGTATCATGCGGGTTGTAGCGATTGCGATTGATAAGTTGGAATTGATGAGGAGCGATCGCTTTCGTGTCGCCAACGGAGTTACAATACTTTCGGTCATCAATTACACGTTTCAACTAAAACGTGTAATTCCCAAATAGGCGGAAAAATGAAAGTAGACGGCAACGGACAAGGCAAGATTTTAACCCAAGACGAACTAAGGCGATTATTCACCGAGGGATTAGTTACCCCACGCGATCGCGCTCTGTTTGGAATTTGCCTTTTCACTGGTTGTCGCGTATCAGAAGCACTAGCTCTCCAGACGACTGATATCAAATCTGGTGCTATCACTTTCCGCAAGTCTACCACCAAAGGCAAGCATAAAACCCGGATTGTGGACATCCCACCAGGGCTAGCCGCAATGCTGACCGAATACCAGCCCAAAGCGGGGGCAATGTTTCTCGGTATGCGAGGTGTAACTGAACGGCTGACCCGATTCATGGCAGACAAGATTCTGCGGGATGCTTGCAAGCGCATTGGAGTTGAGGGAGTTAGCACCCATTCCTTTAGGCGAACGGCTCTCACCCAGATGTCCAGCGCGGGGATACCTTTGAGAACTATTCAAGAAATATCTGGTCACAGTGACCTGGGGACGTTGCAGCGTTATCTAGAGGTCACGCCAGAACAGAAGCGGAAGGCTGTTTCTGTCATTGGGTTTTAGATTGTATACTGTCTTCCATCCCAACAAATAAAGGATATTATTTGTGTCTGAAGATAATAGAGATTTAATTATAGCTATTAATAGTTTCAACACTATTGTAAAATCTGTTTTTTTTATGTTATTTACTAATCTACCTTTTCTGCTTATTTTTGTAATTAATTCAACTAAAGATGAATCTATTAGAGAACCATCTTTATTTTCAACAATATTCTTTTTTATACCTTATTTTTTCAACTTGTACATTTTCTATTTAAATACAAAAAAATCGTAAGGATTCAGGTCTAATATTGGGGAAGCAAAGAAGGGCGAGACAGACAATTATTAGAGTCAGCAATTAGAGCTTGTGTAAAAAAAGCAATAACAGACCTACCTTGACGGCGACTAACGTTCTAGCCTCGACCGGGCAAGAAGGGTGCGAGATAATGGCTCTCACAAGCATTGCTAGTGGGCTGTTTCCTAAAAAGAAGTAAGAAATAAATTGAAAATTTTCTTACTTGACTATCAAAAACCTAAAATTTAGTTCAATTCTACTCATCACACACCTGTCCCTTGTATGAGAACGCTGACGGAATTGGTAGAAGAATGGTTGGACGTGCATCATGGTAAAACAAGGGCTTCGTATCACAATACCATTCGCAAGTTCTTAACTTTTACCTGTGTGGACGCGATCGCTCTAATTCAGATCCGTCACGTCCGGGATTGGTTAGATTCTCTGCAAGAGGCAGACACGACTAAGGTTAAGCATCTCAATATCCTCAAGGCGTTTTTTTCTTATGTAACCAGTTTGGAGAAACCGCCTATCTCCCGCAGTCCTATCCCCAACCATTCAAATGAAGACATTGCCTAAAAGGCTTATTTTAGGCAATGTTATGAGTGCAACTGAGAAGAAGAATAACTGTTCTACCCTTCCTTGATAAAAGCCTTCAACTTCTGTTTTCGGTAATATTTTATAAGTTAGGATAGATATTCGCAAAGCGTTCACTAAGCTGAAAGCCAAACTACGTATACTTTTCTCTCATATACACAAAAGCGAACACGTTGAATTTGTTACAAAAACTTTACATGGTGATAAATTTTGCGCGTATCTTGTCTGTACCCCTAATCCCCCTTTTCGAGGGTTTGTACAAAAAAACCCATCTATCGTTCATTTATCCCGAAAACATCGCTTTCATGATAAAAAAGCAAAACAGTATGATAAACAAAACACTAATAATTGCTCATAGAGGAGGAGCATCAATAGGCGTAGTAGAAAACACGATTGATGCGTTTCAAAAATCTATCAATTTGGGTGTACCTATGGCAGAACTTGATGTGCGAAGAACTAAGGATAAATATTTGGTTTGTCATCATGATCAGTCTATAGATGGAAAATATTTGGAATGTTTAGAATATGAAAACCTACTAAAAATCTCAAATAGTCATGGTTTTGCTGTGCCTCTCTTTGAAGAAGTCCTACAACTGTGTTGTGGAAAAATAAATTTAGATATAGAACTCAAAGAAGAAGGATACGAAGAAGATGTATTATTGCTGACTAAAAAGTATTTCAAATACTCTGAATTTGTCGTAAAGTCTTTTAATTATAAATCTGTTACTAAGATAAAACTAATCGAGCCAAATGTAAAAGTTGGATTGTTACTGGAAGGAGAAGAAGAAGAGTTTAAAAAATTTTCAATCATCCGCAAGGTACTTGAAATATTTCCTGAGTACAAAATTTTAAGAAGTGGATTAGATTTTGTATCTCCTAACTATCGATTACTAAAATTTGGCTTTTTGATAAGGATGAAATTTTTGAATAAGGAAGTATATGTTTGGACTGTTAACGAAGAAAGTTTATTAGAAAATCTTTTCAAAGTAAAGGTTGATGCTGTGATTACTGATAAGCCGGATTTAGCTATGAAAATTTTAGAAAGAGTATCTAGTCAATCTAACTAAACATAGCCTTAGATACTCTTTCAACTTGTTTTGGAGCCTTCATCACATTGAAAATATCTATAGCTTGGTAAAAATACTTATTAGATTCTCTTATTTGACCGCTTACTTTGTATGTCAACCCAAGTTGAAAATACGCTTCTCCAAGATCACGCTTACAGCCTAGATTTTTCAAAAAGTTTATAGCTTTTTCATGTTTTAAAATAGCTTCTTGAAATTCATTCTTTTTTCTATGTAAAATAGCTAGACTCGTAAGAGCATTTGCTTGAAACTGAGTATAATTTATTTGCTCAGTTCGTGTTAAAACCTCAGTAAACATCTTGTGAGCGTTTTCATCTTCATCAAAATACATATACACTGAACCACAAATGACACCCAAAAATCCTAAAGCCCAAGGATTGGAGAAGTCAATTAAGCTGTTTTCAGGAAATGAACTAGCTATATCGTAGAACTTCTGCCTTGTCTCATTATTTAAAGAATCATCTAGCAGAATTGAACAGTATACATCTGCCAAAATTTGACAACCATAAATGTAAGGTTTGAATGATTCTTTGTCTTCAGCGAAAGAATTTACTTGCTTAAATTGCTCACGCGCTTTCTCAATTTCCCACAAATCTAAATAGCAAAGACCAATATTATAAAAAGATACTATGTATAGGTTTTTGAATGTTCTCCTTTGATCCTGTGATAATTCCTGAGAATGCACTTCGTGAATATGCCTATAAGCAATATCTTTTGACTTCTCATAACAATCAACAGCCTGATGATCATCACCAATCATTAGATAAAACTCACCCAGTATATTATGGATTCTACAACTCAAGTAGTCAGTAAGATCATTTTTAACTAGCTTTAAAACAAGGGGAATAGCTACTGCAAATAAACCAAGTCGATATAGAGAGGCTCCCAGTGATTCAATTTCCTCATAAGGCGAACTTCTATCTTGAATAATTACCGTAGCTGCATTTATTAAATCTTGAATTTGTATATAATGATGGCAAGACTCCAGTACAAATAAAGCTTCATCGATACTACCAATTACCTTAAAATTTTCAGAAAAAAATTTTGCAGCTTTTCGATTTGCAATTTCCCAATCTAAACTATTTTTAAGCCTTTTTATTGCTTCTTGTTTAATCACTGGATGCAGCCAATACTTTCCCTTAAAACATTCTAACAAAGAAACATTTCTGAGAGATTCAATTGCTTTTTCAGTCTGTTCAGATTCTTCCCATAGTAGGTAATTTAATCCGCCCAATGATATTGATGGGATGTCTTGATAACGATAACATCCCATTCTACACAATAACTTATATGCAATTGGGTTAATGTTCTCCAACCTTTGAAATTGTTCTATTATGAGATTTTCTAATGTTTGATTCAAAAGCAATTTATTCCGATAATAATCCCAACATAATTTAATATCTTTTTCATATTCTTGCTCAAGGATACCTTTAAAAATTTTCATTGCTAAGGCATTGCCATTGTACGCATTACGCATTTGGGACACAAAAATATATTCATTACTATTATTAGGAATCTCAAAAAGTTTTGCCCAATCTTCTACATTTAACCCTTTTAATTTATAGTTAATAATCTTTGTTGAAGGTTCACATAGCAATTCTCGACTTGTAATAATTGTTGTAGAATTTAGTTCTGGTTCAGCTAGATTTCTCAACAATTTAATGTAAGAGCGGTGATTTTCTATAAATCTACCATTTTCATCAAGAGCAGGTTCTAAGTTATCGATAACTACTCCAATTTTTATATCACTATTTATCAAAAAATTACGTAATCTTGACAGGTTTATATCAAAATTAATATCAGGTTTTTCATCAAAATCATATTGAATCCATTGCGAAACTACACTCTCAATTGGACTGATATTTATTGTTTCTTTAGCAATATAGTTTTTTATAATTTTTGTATATCCATGTGATTTAAGGTAATGAAAAGCAAGCGCGGTTTTTCCTATACCTCCTTCTCCCCATATGAGAACAACTTTACTTCCTTGCATTACAAATTTATCAATATCGGCGAGAGCAACTTCTCTACCAACAAAGTCTAAGTTTAAAGAAGGTCTGCTATTTTTTACAACATCTACAGAAACATCTACAGAAACTTCTTTCCAATCAACACCAAGAAAATCGCATAAAGCCCTGTAGACATCAGATGGGAGTGATTTTTTACCAGTCAGAAAGTCATCAATTATTCGGTTAGTAATCGTTCCTATTTGTTTGACGATCTTTCCTGAGCGGTCTCTAATTTTAAAGGCTTCCTCCCAATCTTGTAGGTAATCTTTTCCGCGAATACGTTTCGCTTTCCTAGCTGAGTATAGTATCCCTTTTCCCAAATTAGTAGTTTGGAGTCGGCTAGAATCTTTTAAGAGCATAAAAGTATAATTATGTCAATACTTTTTAGATCAATTTTATGCTCATTTTAGCTCAATTTTTTAGCTTTTTAAATGATCTAACTATTTTTTAAGCAAGATTTATACTGAGAACCAAAGCATTGAGATAAATTGATATTTTTAGCAGAGGGGGATTTTATGGATGACTTTCAAAAAGAAAAAATTGCAGAAGAAGTTTTTAAAGCTGGCTTAGGTGCTATTTCACAAGTTTCTGAGTATGCGGCTAAAGAAATGAAAAGCCCTAAAGCTATTCAAGTCACTCAAAGCATCACGGATGCCTTAAAAAATACAGATCATACTGCTAAGAAAGGTGCGGAATTAGCTAGTTGGATTGCTGGTGGTGGTGCGGCTGCTCTTGCTACAGGTTCTACAGGTGCTGTAGCTACGGTTACAGCAGCAGTTACACCTTTTTTGCCCGTTGTTTTAGTTGTAGGTACTGGGGGCTTGGCTGCTTATGGACTATATAAAGTGTGCGAACATTTTTTGGACGGCTAAGTGGATGCCTAAGCCAGAAAGTCACCTCTCTGACTCGGCTACAAAACCGTGCATGAAACGTTAATTTCACACGGCTCCTCAATGATTTGGTGCTTGTCACGCACACCTCTAAATTCAGAGTTAAAAGGGATTACAGTTGAG
>JBGTMK010000085.1:0-3060 GCA_041743605.1 Nostoc sp. | reverse complement strand
GATGGGGTTGAAAAAGCCTTAGTTCAGCTAGGTAATGGCTTTATTCAACATCCGCAAAACGAACGGCTGCGTCAAAAACTTGGAATTATCCCCAATTACGAAGTAGAAGTTACAAATTACGAATTCTATCGCCAATTGTTGCGATTAATTTATCGTTTGCTGTTTTTAATGGTGGCAGAATCCCGCAATTTATTATTAATTGGAGATGATTTAGAGAAATCTCGGATTTACCAAGAATATTACAGCATTGAACGCTTGCGAGAGTTAGCCGAACGTCCTCATTGGCGGCGGGAAGGTTTTCAAGATTTATGGCAAGGTTTGTGGGTAACTTTCTTGCTCTTTGATGAAAACTGGCGCGGTGAAGTACTAGGTTTGTCTCCCCTCAATGGAGATTTATTTGGTTCTAAAACTCTACCAGCGTTAGATAATTGTGCAATTGACAATTATGATTTACTCCTTGCTATCCGCCAATTATCACTATACCTAGACAAGGCACAACTAAGACGAGTAAATTATGAATTTTTAGATGTAGAAGAATTAGGAAGCGTTTATGAGAGCCTATTAGATTTTCATCCCCAGATAGTACAGAAACAGTCCAAATATGAATTTGCTTTAGTGGTTGGTAGCGATAGAAAAACTACCGGCTCTTATTATACCCCGCCACAGCTTGTACAACAACTGATAAAAACTGCACTTGAACCAGTAATTAAAGAAAAGCTTCATAGTACGCAACAGAAGCTAGGCAATTCAGAAAACAATCAAGAATTAGAAAAAGCACTTCTTAGTTTAAAAGTATGTGATCCAGCTTGTGGTTCAGGCCATTTTCTTTTAGCAGCAGCAAGGCGTATTGGTAAAGAATTAGCCAAAATCCGTACAGGTGAAGCAGAGCCTGGAATTGAACCTTTAAAATTAGCAATTCGAGATGTTATTCAAAGTTGTATTTATGGAGTAGATTTAAACCCCTTAGCTGTAGACTTATGCAAAGTAGCTTTATGGATTGAAGGCTTTCCAGGTAAATTACCACTTAGCTTTTTAGACCATAGAATTAAATGTGGTAATTCCTTGGTTGGAGTATTAGATATTAGTTGCCTAGATGAAGGAATACCCGATGAAGCGTATAAAGCTGTAACTGGGGATAATAAACCATTAGCAACACAGCTTAAAAAGCGAAATAAGAAAGAACGGGAAAATAAAGATCAACTATCAATTTATGAAAAGTTAGCAACTGACAATATAGATTATGCCGAAATGTGGCGACAATTGGGGGTAATTCCTGAGACGACACCACAAGAAGTTAGAAGTAAACAAAAGAAATACAAAGATAATCTACAAGAACCTAGTTGGTGGTTGAAATATTCTACTTGTAACTTATGGACAGCAGCATTTTTTATGCCGCTAACTGAACATGATTTGCAGTTACTACCAACAACCGAAGCATTAAATAGGTTAGAGCGCGAAAAAGTAGAAAAAATTTATAAATCAGATGATAATTACGAATTACGTATTACAAACTATGAATTAAATAGCGTTGTAAATGCAGCGAATAAATTAGCTGAGGAGAAGCATTTTTTCCACTGGTGCATAGAATTTCCTGATATTTTTCCAGAAAATCAGGAAAAATGGGGATTTGATTGTGTTTTGGGTAATCCACCTTGGGAAAGGATTAAGTTACAGGAAAAGGAGTTTTTTGCTTCTCAAAGTGCAGAAATTGCTAACGCTGTAAATAAGGCGGCGCGAGAGAAGCTGATTAAGGAATTACCTAAGAAGAATCCTGAGTTAGCACAAGCATTTGAAGATGCAAAGCATGATGCTGAAGCACAAGGGAAATTTATTCGGGAGTCAGGTAGATTTCCTTTAACTGCTGTGGGAGACATCAATACTTATGCTATTTTTGCTGAGGCTACGAGAAAGTTGATTTCATTTGATGGAAGAGTTGGGGTGATTGTTCCTACCGGAATTGCAACTGACGACACTTGTAAAAAGTTTTTTGGAGATTTGACGCAGAAACAAGCTTTAGCAAGTCTATATGATTTTGAAAATCGAGAAGCTTTATTTACTGCGGTACACCGAAGTTATAAATTTTCTCTATTGGCTATGAGTGGTAAACCAATCAAACAGGGAAATTTTGCCTTCTTCCTAACTCAAACTAAACAATTAGACAATCAAACTCGTCTATTTCAGCTTTCACCTCAAGATATTGCTTTAATTAATCCTAATACTCTTACCTGTCCAGTTTTTAGAACTAGCCAAGATGCAGAATTAGCCAAAAAAATTTATCAGCGCGTTCCTGTTTTGGAGAATGAAATAACAGGGAGTAATCCTTGGGGTGTTTCATTTATGCGAATGTTTGACATGAGCAATGATAGCGAGTTGTTTAAAAATGAGGTGAGTGATGGTTTAGTTCCACTTTACGAAGCAAAGATGTTTCATCAATTTGATCATCGTTGGGCGACTTATACTGATAATGGTAATACTCGTGATTTGACTAATGAAGAAAAGAGAGATGCGTCTTTTCCTGTTCAGCCGCATTATTGGGTGAGTCGGGCTGAGGTAGAAAATAAGTTATCTGGAAAGTGGGATAAAAATTGGCTTTTGGGATTTAGAGGTATTGCTAATTTTGACAATGAACGAACAGGCATCTTTAGCTTATTACCTAAAGTTGCTGCCGGGAATAGTGCGCCTATCATTTTCACAGACATAAAAAACTATAAATTGATTAACTGCTTATTAGCTAACTGCTGTAGTTTAGTATTTGATTTTGTGATTAGGAGAAAAATAGGTCGTGTCAACCTTAACTTTTTCATAGTCAAACAACTCCCTGTCCTTCCCCCAGAGTTATACACCCCAGAAGATATCAAATTTATTAGCGATCGCGTACTCGAATTAGTCTACACCGCCTGGGATATGCAACCCTTTGCCCAAGATATGGGATACGACGGCGAACCCTTCATTTGGAATCCCAACAGACGCGCATTATTAAGAGCAGAATTAGACGCATATTACGCCAAACTCTACGGACTTACCCGTGATGAACTGCGATATATCCTAGACCCTGCTGAT
>JBGTMK010000084.1:0-3858 GCA_041743605.1 Nostoc sp. | reverse complement strand
TTAAGCCAACTTGTAAGTGTAAAGGTTAATCTTTTTGGATACTTTACCAGTGAAGACGGGATAGTAACTCAAGGAGAAGGAGACTTAAAATACACCGTTACTGGTAAAAACCTTGCTACCGTCAATGGTATATTAACTAATGGTGGTGAAGTCACAGGTCTAACTTTTGCGGGTGGTTACTTTGCAGCCACTCCTGTTCCTGAACCAGCTGCATTACTAGGCTTGAGTGCAGTAGGCGGAGTAATGGTTATGTCTCGCCGCCGCAAAAGTTTCGTCAAATAGACCTATCCTCAAATACAAAAAAGTTACTTTTAGCAACTAAAAGTAACTCTAATTTATCTATTCGATCTGGCTGGAATGCAAAATTTACCAACCAGGTCGAATTTTTTTATCCTGTCACACAAATCTATATTAAAGGTGAATTTTTTTAACCTGATATAGACTTAAACTGATTGCAAAGATTGTTTCGCTTCATTGGCGATCGCATCTACTTCATCATTAGCCAAAGTTTCTAAGATAGATTTGGCTTCTGGATTACCCAAACGAGCCAAGGCTTGTACAAGTCTATAACGAATTTGCCAATCTGGATTGGTAGCATAGGGAGCTAAAAGGGGAACTGCTTGTACATCTCCCAAGTCACCCAAAGAACTAATAGCAGCAGTTTGGACTAATTCGTTTTCTGATGAGAGTGCTTCTTTGAGTAGTTCAAAGGCTCGTGGATCGCCTAATTCTCCTAATGTAGCAATAATACTGAATTGTATGAGCCATTCACCGGTTGTATGATAAAGTTGCTGCAAATCTTCAAAAGCTTCACGTAACTTCAGAGCGCCCAAACAGTCTGCGGCTGCTGCTTGTACATCTACTTCGGAGTCATTAAGCAAGCGATCGCGCAAGATATCTAAGGATAACTGTAAATCCTGCGTTCCGAGTGTATCCATTTGACTCACAGCTGAGTAACGAACACGGGAATTGCGATCGCCAATAGCACTTTGAATTAATTCAAAGCCAATGGCAGGTTCCAGTTGGCGAATTTGATTTACTGCACGTAAGCGATCGCCTAAATCCTCAGAACTGAGCAATTGCTTCACAGACTCCGGAGTAATACTCATTTAGTTATCCTTGATTTTCAAATGTATAAAAAACAGTCAAAAGTCAACAGTTAAGTGTTAAAAACCAGCCCTTTCAAGGTGGTGAGATTTAGAACGAGAATTGGTTATTTCAACCTTCAAAAAGCCCAAAATCTGAGCGAAGGATTCAAGATGGTAGCACTGAAACAACGTATCTTCGTTGGCCACCTTGAAAGGGCTAGTGTTAAAAACTCTTGACAAATGACCAATGACTAATGACTAATGACAACTGACTAATCTTGACTAGCTGCCATAGCCCGAATAATATCACCACGAGTGAGGATACCAATCACTTGACCTGTGCCCTCAAGTACTGGCAAGCGGTGAACGCTGCGATCGTGCATGATTGTAGCTGCTTCTCTTAAAGTTTTTTCAGGGGAAATAGTAATCGGGTTTTTACTCATCACCTCCCCAACAGTTTGCCCTAGAGCCTTGTGCAAATCACGGTCATAAGTAGCAGGATTTTTTAAATAGATAACACTATCAAGAAACATAATGTACGCAGGTGGAGTAACACCAGTTTCTTGCCACATCAAATCGGTTTCCGAGATAATGCCAACCAATTTCCCGACATCATCCACAACAGGTAGTCCGCTGATGTGGCGTTCTGCGAGAATTTGGATAGCTTCCTTCAGTGGAGTTTCTGCCCGGACGACAATTGGATCGTGGCTCATCACATCGGCTACGGTTTTAGGCATTTATTTACTGACACCATTAATCAAAGTCCCTGCGCTTATTGTAGAAAATTGCGGGACTCAACCTGATGCAATTAATAGATTGTTACGGGATTAGTCATTAGTCATTGGTCATTGGTCATTAGTGATTGATTATTTTTTTGTTCCCCCAGTCCCCAGCCCCTAGTACTCAGTGGCTTTTAAGACAGCAATAATTTGAGTATTTGCTTTCGGAAAAGTAAACTGCTCTAGTTCTTCCAAAGTTACCCAGCGAATCTCATCCGATTCCAAAGGTTGGGGAACACCAGTAAGATGGCGGCAGTGATGTACTGTGAGGGTAACGCGCAAGTCTGTATAGGTGTGGTCAATAGTAATCAGATGCTCTCCCACTTCAATTACTATTCCCAGTTCTTCAGAAATTTCCCGTTGAATACACTCTTCAATAGTTTCACCAGGCTCAATTTTACCACCAGGAAATTCCCACAAACCACCCATCGCTCCTTCTGGACGACGGCGATCGATTAAAATTTGCTTTTGGTCATTCCAAATTACTGCAACACCAATAATTTTGTGGGGTGGGAAAGAACTGGTTTCATTCATACTTAAATTGGAAAAATTGGGAGTAGAGAAAGAAGTTCTGAATTTTGACTAAATCAGGACTTACGCAAACAATAGCTGAAACCCTGATTTTTCGGTAGGGGCAATTCATGAATCATTGATGTCAACTTAAGCTAGAAATGGCTTCTCGCTTGGCTTGAGTACCCGTCGGAAACTGAAGTTCCCGCCTAAAGAAGAAAATCTACTGAAGTAGACTCAAGATTTTTGGGGATATTTAGTAATATGAAGATAACTTCTGCTATGAGCCAGGAATTTCAATTCCTGGTGGAGGTGCAGTTTCACGTTAAGTTGACACCAATGTTCATGAATTGCCCCTACAGCGTGTAGTTTTGCATAAGTCCTATAAATAACAAAACTCGGCAGACTAGTTGTAACTCTGCCGAGTTTAGATTTATTGCGAAGTTAGTCTACTGCTGTTAGTTTATCCACAAATGTATATTGATCATTTATAAACTCCGCGCTAGCCTCTGCATTCCTACTCTATAGGAAGTTTAAGCACCTATGGTTTAAACTTCAACCTCAATTTGTAACTATTTTGGATATTTAAAAAAATTAGTTGATGCATAATTGGGAATTAGCGGCGGAAATTTCACAGAGGCTTATTTTCAATTCATATCGCCGCGATTGTGATGAGCTAAGTAGAACGGCGTGAATAATTCAAGGTTCGTAGTGGGGACTTTAGTCCTCTCTTAAGGGCTAAAGCCCTTACTACAAGCGAATTCAATTAAATTTTACATTACTTAATGTAGTTTGGTTTTTTCTCGCCGACTTACTTATTAGCCCAACAATAATATTAAATTTCCCAAATTTTACATTTCTAGTCAGTTTCACTGTTATTGGTTTCAGCCCCTTGTAGGGCGATTTCAAAATTCATTCTCTGTTCAGCGTTACGTAAGAAATAACCGCTAATCATAGCAGAAGCCAGAAGCCGACCTAGACTTTCCCGACTGGTGCTTACGGTGATGCCAAAGTGTTCTGAAGGTAAATTACCCAATAGTCCTGTAATATTCCGTTCCATCACCTGAAAGACTTCGGCAGACGTGGGTTTAGATAGCTGGGTAACTGTCTCTGGACTCAACGATTTAACATACTGCCATAGTAAATCGTTAGTTTCTGATTCGCTATTAAAAAACTCTGAGACACGATTGGATGGGTTACTCATTTTTTAGCTCCTTAACTACCACTACTGGCTGCGGTGCGTGTGATTTGAATATTAAATGCCTGTTTTGGATTTGACTTAGTTATTTTGTCTTCCTGTCAACTAATGTAACAGCCTAGCTTGAGAGTGGAAGTAGGTGTAACCGTACCAAAGTCAGCGTATTTTCTCACCCATCTGTGATTAATCATTGGTCATTCGTCCTTTGTAAATAACTATTGAAGAAGAATTCAGAAGTCAGAATTCAAGAGTCAGAATAAATCAGTCGGGGATTCAGACCGGC
>JBGTMK010000083.1:0-3174 GCA_041743605.1 Nostoc sp. | reverse complement strand
ACCCAGACGATGCAAAGAAATTTATCTCAGATTTGCTAGCTGGGGCAGAAGTCAAGCTAGAAGGAATAGCACCTTGGTTAAGGGATAGCAAACTGCCTATAAACCCAAAGGGAAATTTGACCATTAAGGTTACGGAACGCTTGGTGACTCCCAGTCCCAATTGTCTTGTCTACCACCCAGCAACTGTAGCGATCGCAATTAGTGGCATCATTGATGATGCAGTAGCTTTAATCCAGCAGCTATTAGCTGATACCAAACTAGAAAAAGCATCGGTTGCCGGTATATTTGCACCCATCACCGCTGCTGCCAATCCAGCAATTAATGCCGTCGCTAGCGCCTTGGGAGTGCCTACCCGTTTCTTCACCCCAAATCAGCTAGAAAATCTAATTACACAAGGTTATAGCCCCGCCCAAGCCGCAGCGATCGCCGCTACAGGCACATCCCCCTTATCTTCCTCTTCTCCTAATATTGCGATCGCTATTGCCCCCCAACCAATTGACCCCAACACCATCGGTCAGCCACGGGGACGGTTAGCGATTATTGGCACCGGTCCCGGTGGATTGCAGTGGATGTCTCCAGAAGTAAAGGAGATACTTAAATCGGCAACTGATCTGGTGGGTTATAAAACTTATTTAGATTTAGTTGGTTCTCTGGCCGCTGGCAAGCAACGCCATGAGTCCGACAACCGCGAAGAAGAAGCACGGGCAAAAATGGCCCTTGATTTGGCCGCATCTGGGCGATACGTAGCTGTAGTTTCATCTGGCGACCCTGGTATCTATGCAATGGCAACAGCGGTTTTTGAGGTATGCGATCGCGATCCTAAACCCGAATGGGACACTATCGACATCTATGTAGCACCAGGCATCTCCGCTATGCAAGCAGCAGCAGCAGCCATTGGTGCGCCCCTTGGACATGACTTCTGTGCTATTTCGCTCTCTGATATCTTGAAACCTTGGTCTGCGATTGAACAACGAATTGCCGCAGCTGCTGCGGCTGATTTTGTCATTGCTTTCTACAATCCTGTTTCCAAAGAACGCACTTGGCAACTGGCAGAAGCGAGAAATATTTTGCTGCGACATAGAACACCGGATACACCAGTAGTGTTGGCACGGAATCTTGGTAGATCAGGACAGACAGTGAAGGTGATCACACTTGACCAATTAATACCAGCAACCGCTGATATGCGAACAATTATTCTTGTCGGTTCCACAAAAACCCGAACCATCAAACGCAGTAATGGTAGTATCTGGGTTTATACGCCACGTCGCTATACCTAATAGTAGGCAAATCACCCATAATCAGCAGTTTGTAGCGGGGACTGAAGTCCCCAAAGCCAGGACTAAAGTCCTTATTACAAACAAATATTTTTTATTCAGCTTGATTAACCGGACATGATCTAACCCTCTTTTTGAAATTACTTTTTTAAGCGATCGCATAGTAAAACCCCAGGATTGGGAATCCATTCCTGGGGCTTTTATACCTGACCACCTTTACCTTTTTAATGTAAAAATCTTGTAAATATTGAAACTTCAAAAGACATATATATCTGTATTCTGTCCAAAGAAAGTTAGATAAAATACTAAAACTGTGTTAATTTAAACCACTTTTTGATGTAGAAATAATAAAAAATATTATGAGATAATTCTACAAAAACCCACTTTTTGATAGTGAATAGAGAAGATATAATTCAAGTAGTTATGTCTATTAAAGTAGTTAAAAGACTTGATTTTTTTGAGCTAATAATCAACAATAAAAACATCATGATTCATACATGATTGTAGCCGAGAAAAGTGACAGAAGCCCTTAATTAAGTCCGTGAAAACGGACTTTTTTGTATAGGGATTATATTTGATAGAATGTCAGCTTAAGTAAGTTGGCACTACGATTTCTAGCTATATTAAGGAATTTTAATGTAAGGTGTTTTGTCTTACAGAGCAACGCACCCTTAACAATCTGAGGTGCGTTAAGTCGCTATTTCAATAACGCCTCTCCAGTATTTCCAAAAGCGATCGCTCCATAACTTCACTGACAAATTTATTACCTTGCAAGTTGAGGTGAATGTGATCGTGAAACAAACCTTGCGGGTTGGTGGTTGAATTGAAGCTCGGCAAAAAATCTATATAGTTAATTTGCTGGGCTTTGGTAAAATCGCTCAAGCGCTGACGTGCTTTAATTTCGTAATCGCGGGGGCCCGGTTCACCAATTTCTCGCAGTAAGGGAGTCATAACTAGCAGAAATTGGCTGTTGGTTTGACGAGTCAGGGCTTGAATTTTAGCGATCGCCTCCAGATTAATCCCCACGCGATCGCCTGGTTCATTTTGCACTGCTTGCAGTTCAGGAATTGGCTTTTGCTTAACGATATAACGCTGCCATACTTCCACTAATGCCAAAGGAGGTTTACTATCTGGATAATTGCGATCGCGTCCTACTGGTAAAGATGTGGGAGGAGTAGCAAATAAATCATCGGTATTAATTAATAACACCACTGCTTGCGCGTTGAAATTGCCAAACTTCTCTAAATAAGCTAATTCGTTCCTTGGCCCCCAAGAGTTAGCTGAAGCATTTAGCACTTCTACTTCCTGATAATTACTATTATTGGATGACGCTAGAGAATGCATGATCAAACTAGATATTGTATTAGTCTGATCTGTCCACCAGCCACCATTAGCAATAGAATCACCTAAGAGGAGAATTCGCAGCCCAGAAGGTGCAGGTATCTTTTTTATCCCACTACCCCGCATAGAATACTCATTAATTTCAATGCGATTCCCAAAACGACGGGTACGCTGGTTAGGAGCTAACAAATAACCAATCTGCTCATCGCCAATATAAATCAGGGGATTGCCAAAACCAAACAGCGATCGCAGTCCGATCTCCACCACCACAAATAATCCCACAACCACCGCCGAAATTACGATCAGTGCCACTTTCACCTATTTACATCTTATACACATTTGTCAATTGTCATTGGTCATTGGTCATTTGTCATTGGGCATAGGAAGTTAGAACTAGAAGGTTTAGGCTCAAAGTTGAGCTTCCAAAGATGAAAGTTACGCCATGTGCGACTTTATCTCAAACCTAACCCCCAACCCCTTCCCTTGTAGGGAAGGGGAGCAAAAATCAATGCCTCTCTCCTTTTAGGAGAGAGGAATGGAAGTGAGGTCAGAATATTAA
>JBGTMK010000082.1:0-4228 GCA_041743605.1 Nostoc sp. | reverse complement strand
TGAAAAAGCTTTTAAGCTTAGGACTAATAATTGGCAAGGACATTATGGGTTAGGACGTTTTTATGAAGATCAGCAAAAATATGATTTAGCTGAAAAAGAATATCAATTAGCTATTCAAGAAAGTGATAAAGCAGTACTTGCTGTAGCTGCTTTATCAAGATTGAAAAATATAAATAATGAGCATGAGGCAGCAATTACTTTAGCCTTACGAGGGTTGCAAAAAACTAAAGATCCTGAAATACAAGCAGCCTTGTATAAAGATTTAGGCTGGGCAAGATTGAAGCAGAATAAGTTAAGCGAGGCTAAAAAATATTTAGAAAAGGCGATTCAATTAGATGGAAGAACAGATGCTTCCTGTTTATTGTCTCAAGTTGAAGAAGCTTTAGGTGAAAAAGATACCGCCAGAATTTATATAGAAGTGTGTCTATTAGGCAAGTCTACTTTACCAGAGGTTTTCGATTGGAGGCAAGAGCTACTAGACCGCATACTTAAAAAATAGTATCCTCTGAATCAATTTATTAGATATTTATTATAAACAAAATCTTTATGTAGAGATGAATATACTTACTAAGCCTATATAATAACTGGATATAAACAGGTTATTTATATTGAAAGCAGTGAAAAACAGTATAAAATTTTTGACAGGATTCTGCTTAAGCTTTCTGCTTAGTTTGTAATGGAGAAAAAATAGAAGTTTTAAATGGTGGTAAGATTAAGTTTTTCTGTTTCAGTACAGGAAAAATTTTAGATTTATCAAGTGGAGTTGTTTCTTCTGATATATGTGCCAAACCTGATTTGTCTAAGTCTGCTTGTTACACAGGTAACGGAGACTTCTGCTCAAGAACGCCAAAAGGCAGAGCAGGAGGAAACGATGAGCCGACAATCATTTATCCTTATGCTATGCCAACATTAAAACCACGCCCAGAAATCGTCTGGCTTCCTGTTACAAGTGCTACTTCTTATAAAGTAAGATTTGATTGTTATGATTTTAGTTGGGAAAGAGTTACAGATCAAACGAGATTGGCTTACCCTGCGGAAGAAAAACCTCTTGCATCTGGGCAAACATGTCAAATTCTTGTTTTCGCTTATAAGAAAGACAAAATTACTGGTGGAGATCCGTCAGTAATCTCTCTGTTACCACAGAATGAGGTTGCATGGATTAAAGATGCGGTCAAACAAATTAGTAAATTAAAACTTCCTCCAGATGAAGCTGCTCTTGACTTTGATGCTATATTTATGTCAAGAGACCTTTTTGATGAAACAATTGAACAGTTAAACAATGTTGTTTCAGTAGGTACTAAAAATCCAACTATTTACAGAGTACTGGGCGACCGCTATTTTCAGGCTGGTGTACTAGATCAAGCGAAGTATCAATATTTAAAAGCATCTGAGTTAGTAGACACGTCCGGAATATGATTTGGTACAAAAAAATGGTAGAAAGTAAGATTGACCATCTACCACCACGTAATGAAATGATTAGTACTTTCGATTATATACAAAAATATACCGCGCGCACCAAACAACTGTTAGGAATTAGTTATGAGCAATTTATCGACCTGGTAAATTGTGCTAAACAATATCATGAAGAAGAAAAACTCAAACTAGAAAAGAGCAAAATTAGAATACATCGCCGTGGAGGTGGACGCAAAGAATTATTATCTATCCCAGAACAAGTATGTTTATGTTTATTTTATCTGAGACAAATACCGACATTTGAAGTTTTGGGAATGTTATTTGGTATATCAAAGACTGAAGCCAATGATACTTTCCATTATTGGAGAAAAATTCTGCGTGAGATTCTCCCTTGTAGTTTACTAGAACAAGTGGAGAAGAATGAAGGTGATTTAATGATTGTTCAAGAAATTTTAACTAGTTTTAAGTTGTTAGTAGATAGTGTAGAACAACCTATAGATAGACCATCTGACAATCAAGAACAAAAAAAGTTCTTTTCAGGAAAGAAAAAGCAGCATACTATAAAAAATCAAATAGTTTGCTTACCTGAGGGTAAAGATATAATTGATGTAAAAGTAGGTTTACCTGGACCAACGGCAGACATAAAATTATTCCGAGAGCAGCTTTCTAAATTTGATAAAGAACAAAAATTTTCAGGTGATAAAGCGTATCAAGGCGGTAGAAATATTACTACACCTCATAAGAAGAAAAAGCAACAACAATTAAGCGAGCAACAAAAAGAAGAAAACAAAGTCCTATCTAGCAAGCGTATATTTGTGGAGCATTTAATACGTGTTGTGAAAATTTTCCAAGTGGCATCACAAAGATTCAGGCTAAAGGCTGATGTCTATAATGAAATAGTTTTGTTAGTTTGTGGTCTGGTACGGCTACGAATCGGAACTGTTGTATTACCGACATAATTCATATTAATTAAAAATTATGTTTGCGTCAGACAAGATTATGTATTTTTCGGCTCTAAACTATCAGTAACTATATCAAACCCTGATTTCTTCGTTGAAACAGAATCTGCAAGGACTAGTCTCAAAGCCTTGTAAATATTGGCTTACGAGTTTTCGGATCGGTCTATTGGACTGCGATCGCACTCTCGACTCATCAATAATTTGCTGGACTACCAGGAATTCTTCTGTTGTCAGATTTTCTAGTGTTAGCCCTGACAGATTCAATTCCCCGTCCTTCTTCAGGTGAATATTTAATGCTTTGCGATGGGTTTGGTCTTGTTGCTCCATATATTGCCACGCCCAAAACGAGGGTTAATAGCAGCAGATTCAGTACTGCTGCTAATCCAATCAATTTATTCGGTCGCATTTGTTGGGCTAATGCCGAAAATACCCGCAACGAGTTCGTCACCGATTGCACGAAAGGATTCCACGTCAGCTTCCTCCTCCATCGCCTTAGAGACAAACTTACTCACCACGTCTTTGGGGGCATTACGAATCGTTGATAACAACTGGTCGGCTTTATCAGTTGTGTAAGCATCAATCCCGACGTTGAGAACATCTTCCAAGGATTGAATTTCTTGATTTGAAACCTGGGAAGCATGAGCGATCGCTCCTTGCAATGGAGGAGTGGATTTACGGCGGGGGGAGTTTTTACCTAATTTACCGTTGCTATTCTTGGACTTGCCATTGGTAGCCAGTTTCCCGGACGTTTGTCGTTGCTCAAGAATGTGTTGTGCGATTGTCTGTGCGTCAGAATCACTCAGTTGCTCAATGTCTGCACCAACTTCAACACAGAGTTTAGCAATTTCCTCAAGGCTTACTTCAATGTTATGAGGCTGTAAAAGTTGTTGAATTTTGTCCATGTAACCTCTTTGAGATTTGTACAATCAAATCTACTCTAATTTCATCACTATTGCATTGCAATTACGATGATATTAACCTATAATTATCAGAACTTGTTTCACAGATGCAATGAATTTGGGATGATAATGTGATGAATCCACTTGAAAAACAAGCTACAGACATGACCGACCGTTACCAAATCACCATTACTCTTTGTAAAAAAGCTTATGACCAGTACAAAGAAGTTTCTGATTGGAAAGAAATTCCCATGGCCACTTTATTGCGCCAAATACTAGAACGTGAGCAAGAGTCTCCAGCTTTCGCTTCTTTATACAGGAGGGCTGCTGCTAAAGAATAGGAGCGCTGCGAAGAGGGGAAGGGGGAAAGGGGAAAGGGAAAAAAACAGGGGTTTCAAGCATTTACCTGCTGCTAAGTTATCGTACCGGCTACCTCAAAAATCTTCTTTTTTGTCTGACTGTTTTAAAATACTTGCCCTATCCCATACAGAGAAAGAACTTTGCAAAGCTTCTTTTCCCCCTTCCCCCTTCTTTGTAATTGATCTCTTAGACCAAAATCTCTACTTAGTTCTCCATCTTTAGTTAACAAATATATTTGTTTAACTAATTCAATTCCTTTCTGCCATACTCTCAAATCTTCAAAAGTCTCAATTTTCTTCTTTTCCATTCCTTTCCCCCTTACCCTTTACCCTTTCCCCTTATTTTATAAGTATGGAGAAAAAATATCCCTTGGACTGGTTAAAGCTGTCTTGCGAAAAAGTTTATTGCTGTTCAATTACAGATCGCACTTGGCGCAAATGGCTTCGACTGTGCCAAGTTCCCCAATATTCCCGTGAGGTTGAAACCGAAAAGGCTATCTGGCTTTTAACTTTGGCTTACATGAAAAAACTTAAGCCTTGTCAAAAATTTACTCTGCTTCAGATTAAGTTCAAACTTAAAGAAAACCCTTCTTCAGAA
>JBGTMK010000081.1:0-14012 GCA_041743605.1 Nostoc sp. | reverse complement strand
CCACAGCCAATATCCAAAATCGATTCTCCTGGCTGAGGATTGAGAAATTTTAGTAAGTCCTCACCATACTGCCAGACAAAGGCGTGTTTATCTTCGTAAAGGGCAGTATTCCAATTATTGGGTGTGGAAATATTATGCATAACTGTAAAAGTACAGATTATTGGCTTGCTAGTCATCAACCATGTTGCTAATGGTGGCACGACCTGAAAGACATTTCTTAGCCAGTCAATAGTAGTATATTTCTTACAAAGAAAGGTAGAGGGCAGAGGTCTGCTATGCTGCTATGTAAGAAGTATTAATGAAAATGTTGGTTGTAGATTATTGATCAATAGTATAAAAAAATGTGTCTCACGGAAAGTACCACGAGAGACAACGCGCCCAACATCAATCCCATGCTGTAGCGGGTGGGTTCATAAAAGCCTTCTTCCTTCTAAATTGATGCAGAAAAATACTGTAGATTTACAATCTATCACTTTAATTGAAAGATTCTGTAAATTTTGGGTTTTCGGTTTTTATATTGGTTAAATTTTGTGTATATTGTCACTCAGTAGTAGTGACAAAAGGAGTAAAAATCAACCATAAATCATCTCTATGTCTACACTACTAAATTGATGTAAAAATTCCTGTTATAAAAGTAAGTTAACCCTTGTGAATAATCTTTATCTTTATTCAGTTAATTGTTCGCAACAGCCTTTACACCCGTCAACTCTAAGCGTGAGAAAACGACTAATTGACATTGTTGGAGCCATTATAGGGTTGATAATTACGTTTTTGGTAGCAATACCAGTAGCAATTGCTACCTTTATTGATGAGCCAAGCCCAATATTTTATTCCCAAATTCGCTGTGGTTTGAACGGAAAAACTTTCCGCATTTGGAAATTCCGTTCTATGATCATCGATGCCGATAAACTCAAGCATTTGGTTGAAAACCAGGCCAAAGGTCACATCTTTAAATCTATTGACGATCCTCGCATTACTCCTGTAGGTAAATTTTTGCGGCGTACTAGCTTGGATGAATTTCCTCAATTTTGGAATGTTTTGTTAGGAGACATGAGTTTAGTTGGTACTCGTCCACCGACTCTTGATGAAGTCAGCAATTACGATCTACACCATTGGGATAGATTGCGAGTCAAACCAGGTATTACCGGAGAATGGCAAGCTAATGGTCGTTCTAGCGTTATAGACTTTGAAACCATTGTCAAGATGGATATAGATTATCAACGCAAGTGGTCTATAACTTATGACCTGACTCTGATTGTTAAAACTATCTGGGTGGTATTTAAAAAGACTGGTGCTTATTGAATTGGGGAATAGGGCATTGGGAGAGAGATTTTTATCCTTTGACGCCGCTACCTGTTTCTGTAGGTACAATGTAACGTTGTAAAAAGAGAAATAGTAATAATACTGGGGCGATCGCAATTACTGAGCCAGCAGCTACCAACCGCCAATCAAGGGAAAATGTACCTGCTAGCTTCGCAACTCCCAAAGGGAGAGTATACAAACTTTCGTCTTGGATGACAATTAAAGGCCACAAAAAGTCACTCCAAGCTCCAATGAATACAAAAATAGCTAAAGTTACTAGTGCTGGGCGAACTGCTGGTAACATGATATGCCACCACAAACCTAACTCTGAACTGCCATCCATCCGAGCGGCTTCTTCTATTTCTTTGGGAACACTCATAAAAGCTTGGCGCAATAGAAAAATACCAAAGGCAGAAGCTAAACTCGGAAAAATCATCCCTAAATAAGTATTTCTCAAACCCATCTGGACTGTCAAAATATAGAGGGGAATCATCACGATTTGGAAAGGTATCATAATCGTGGAGACGATCGCCACAAAAATCCAGTCTCGCCCGACAAATGACAATCTTGCCAATGGATAAGCAGCTAAAGAGCAAAATAGTAAATTTAAGCCAACAGTCAGCACTGACACCAAAGTACTGTTATACAGATATTGTCCAAAAGGTAGAGAGTTCCATACACGAAAAAAGTTATTTAGTGTTGGTTGACTGGGTAACAACTGTGGCGGCGACTGAAAAATATTTTCTGTAGGCGATTTCAAGGCTGTACTAATTAGCCATAGTAAAGGAAAGAGCATCACCAGTGCGATCGCTCCCAACAGCACATACATCAGCAGAATTTGCGATCGTGATTTTTTCCAGTTCAGCATTTTATTAATAAGATCAACTATCTTTTCTTAAAATTAAATTAGTTTCCGATTTGTGCAATCTTTAAAAATTATAGTTAGGTAATCCAGTAACATCAGTCTGGACAGCAAACAAATCACCTGAATAGAAACTTTTTTCTATCTCCCCTTGGCTGAGTCCAACTGAAGCAGTAGTTATGTAGAGCGTTTGCAAATCTTCGCCGCCAAAAGTGCAACTGGTTGGTAATTGTACAGGTAAATTAATTCGCAATATCTCTTCACCTTTGGGGTTGAAACGAATCACACACCATCCATCCCACATCGCTGACCAAATATTTCCTTGACTATCTATCGTCAAACCATCTGGATAGAAAGATTCATGAGTTAAATCAACAAAAATCTGGCGATTAGTAATGTTACCTGTTACTGAATTAAAGTCGTAAGCATATATTTTTTGCTGAGGAGAATCACTCAAGTAAAAAGTTTTTTGATCGGGACTCCAGCCTAGACCATTAGAGATAGTCAATCCTGTTTCCATTACATGCAATAAACCGTCGCGATCATAGCGATATAGACTAGCCTGGGGTTTTTCTAAAGAACACATTGAACCGATCCAAAAGCGACCTTGAGGGTCACATTTGCCATCATTGAGACGGTTATCTGGCAGATTTCCTTCAATTTCCAAAATGGGGGTAACTTCACCTGTCTGGGTGTTGAGGAATGCCAGGTGATGACGGAGTGCCATAATTAACTGATTTTTACCTGCTCTTGCGATCGCACCTACTACATCTCCCACATCAAAAAACAAGTCTTTCCTGGTGGCAGGATTGAACTGATGTACCCGATGGTTGTAGATATCGACCCAGTAAATTAGGTTTTCGGTAGAGTCCCAGATTGGAGCTTCACCCAAGCGGGCACGGGCTTTTAGAACATTGTGGAGTGGGTATTGTCTCATAAGTAGTTAATTTAAATATTAAATTTGACTTTAGCCAAAGCTTTACCGTGATCCGTTAACTTAAAATTAGTCTGTCAAGATTCCCCTTATGTACCAAACAGACCCGCCTCTCTCCCCCAAAGAAGTCCTACCTACAATGTACGATCTTCCCAGTGAATATCTGGAAGACTCTGGTTTGCCCGACGAATTTCACCTTTTTCAGCCCCAACTTCTACGTGAAACCTTCTGTCCACCTAACTATCCAGCAGAGGAAGTATTTGTTGCAACCGACTTAAACCTTTACTATGACCTCCGGCATACACTGTGGTATAAACGCCCAGACTGGTTTGCTGCGGTGGGAGTTTCACGTCTCTACGAACAGAAAAACTTGCGTCTGAGTTACGTCATTTGGCAAGAAGGGGTTGCTCCTTTTGTAGTGGTAGAATTGCTTTCTCCTGGCACTGAAAAAGAAGATTTAGGACAAACTCTGCGGGAGATCAACCAACCGCCGACCAAATGGGAAGTTTATGAGCGGATTTTGCGAATTCCTTACTACATTGTGTTTGATCGCTACACTGACAAACTCCAAGCATTCCAATTAGTTGCAGATCGTTACAGCGAATTGGACTTAAGTACCCCACGGCTGTGGATGCCGGGTTTGGAACTGGGCTTAGGACTTTGGCAAGGTTCTTACCAAGGAATCGAGCGGTTGTGGCTACGTTGGTATGATGCATCCGAGAATTGGCTTCCCACGCCGCTAGAAAGAGAAAGTCAACGTGCTAACAGATTAGCAGCACAACTGCGGGAGTTAGGCGTTAATCCTGATGAGTTATGAAAATGCGATCGCATAGAGGCACACAGCGATTTACCCCTAAACATTTTTACTCATAACGCTTGTAAAATTTCCTCATCTACAGAGAAATCAACATCGGCTTTGTCTTTTGCATTAGCCAAATAGTCATTTTCTAGAGAGTCTTGTAACCCAGAAATCAAATCATATTCAGGATGCCAATTTAATTCTGTTTGCGCTTTACTTACTGAAGCAAAGAAATGCTGCACCCGCATTGGAAAAGCTTTGCGTTTACCGAAATCAAACTTTTTCGGGTCGTAGTGGACAATTTTGATAGCATCGGGTGATTTGCCAGCAGCTACAGCGCTAGCACGGGCTAAACCATCGAAAGTGACAAAGCGATCGCCAGAGATATTATAAATCTCCCCTATAGCTTGTTTATTGCCCAAAACCTGAGTCATTGCTAGTGCCAAGTCTTTTACATGACCTAGCTGAGTGATATGCAAGCCATTTCCGGGGATAGGAATGGGGCGATCGCGCACAATTCTGTCAAAAAACCAGCCCTCCAACTCATTATAATTACGAGGCCCGTAAATATAAGTAGGACGAATAGAAGTAAAAGGTAATCCTAATTGAGTCAGATAAGCTTCTGTTTCATGTTTACCTTTATGGCGACTTTTGGGATCTACCGGATCACCTTCTATGTGGGGCAATTGGTCAGATTTGAGATACACTCCCGCAGAACTCATATAGACAAAATGTTGCACTCGGTCTTGAAAAATCTCTGCTAGTGGTTGAGTATCAGTAAGTTCCCGCCCGTTATTGTCAAAAATGACATCAAAGCTTTCTTGTGATAACTTTGCTTTTAATTGAGTAGCATCTGTGCGATCGCCTATAATTTGTCCTACTCCCTGTAAAGAAGGTGCTGGCCGATTCCCACGATTGAACAGCACCACCTCGTGTCCTTGTTCCACTAGTAGTTGAGTCAAATAAACACCAGTAAACCGAGTACCACCCATAATCAGAATTCGCATAAATTCACCCTTTCTATATCAGTTGTCGGCAAGAGAGTAGGGAGTAGGGAGTGGGGAGTAAAGGGAAAAGCAGGGGAGGCAGGGGAAGAATAACTATTGGTATTTCCCATTCCCTATTCCCCATTCCCCACTCCCCAATCAGAGATTATCAGGTTGCAGCATCCATCTGGAACCTCTGAAGGAAAGATTGCGTCCTATAGGCTAATCTGGGGCGCTTCCCGTTAATTAATTCACCTTTTCAGTTAACGTTATCAAGTTGGCCTTTGTATTTTCCATTTATTCAAGTTAGCTGTGCCCTTGAAATATGCTCTGGTTCATGAGTGGCTAACACCCAAAGCCACCGGTGGTTCAGAACTCGTTGTACGAGAAATTTTGAATCACATTGATGCTGATTTGTATGCTCTCATAGATTTTGAATCTAGCAATAGAGAAAGTTATTTATATAATCGTCAGATTGGTAAGACATTTCTCCAGAACTTTCCCTATGCCTGTAACGGTATACAAAAATACTTGCCTTTGTGGCCTTTGGCGATTGAACAATTTGATTTGCGACATTATGACGTAATTCTGTCTTCATCCCACGCTGTTGCCAAAGGAATCCTCACCACTCCTGAACAGATACATATTTGCTACTGCCACAGCCCTATGCGCTATGCCTGGGACTTGACCTTTGATTATCTCCGCCACAGCAAACTAGGTAGTGGTTTACCTGGCTGGGTGACACGATATTTATTACATCGTTTGCGCCAGTGGGATGTCTTGAGTGCCAATCGCGTTGATTACTTCATTGCCAACTCGCAGCATACAGCTCGGCGGATTTGGCGTTGCTATCGCCGAGAAGCAACAGTCATTTACCCACCAGTGAATATTGCAGAATTTCCGTTTCTGTCTGAGAAAGAGGACTTTTACCTGACAGTTTCTCGGTTAGTGAGTTACAAGCAAATATCGTTGATTGTTAAGGCTTTTAATCAACTAAAACGACCATTAATAGTCATTGGCACAGGAGATGAAATGAAAAAGATTCGCGATATGGCAAACTCCAATATCCAAATACTGGGATGGCAACCCGATAATGTGGTAAAAAAATATATGTCTAGGGCTAAGGCGTTTGTGTATGCAGCTTGTGAAGATTTTGGGATTGCCCTAGTGGAAGCACAGGCCTGCGGCACGCCAGTAATTGCATATAGTGCAGGGGGTGCTCTAGAAACAGTGCGAGATATCCGCTCTTATGGAGATACAGGGACAGGTATATTTTTCAGGACGCAAACAGAGGCGGCTTTAGTGGAGGCAGTAGAAAAGTTTGAAGTGTATGAAGGTTCCTTTAGTTCCGAGTATATGCGATCGCACGCGGCGCAGTTTTCACCGCAAATCTTTGCAGATCGTTATCTAGATTTTGTAAACAAGTGCAACGAAAAAAGACCGTTTTTGCAATGATGGTCTTGCTTAATGTCTTATTTTTTTAGGCTTTTGGCAATTTTCCCCAGAAGCACCTCATTTTGGCTTTAATATTGGGACTATGTGTGGTGTGGATTATTAAGGAGTATGATGACTGCCCAGAGCTCACTCCTCTCCGGCAAGCGAGGCGTACGGCAAGACACTAGAGCGTCTACGCGTACTTTCTTAAAACGCGGTCAAAAAACAAAGACGCCAAAAGTTAAACCCAAAGGTTTATCTTTTCAGGGTTTAAACGGAGAGTTTGCCAAACGACTGTTCGATATAGTGTTTTCGCTGTCGGTGTTAATTTTGTTCTTGCCCGTCTACTTAATTTTGACCTTGCTGATTGCCTTCAGTTCAGAAGGGCCAATTTTTTACATCCAAGAACGGGTAGGGAAAAATTACAAAGCGTTTAATTGTATTAAATTCCGAACAATGGTAAGCAATGCCGACGAAGTCCTCGTGCAAATGATGGAAACATCGCCCGAATTGCGACAAGAATTTGAGAGCAGTTTTAAGCTGAAACAAGACCCCCGGATTACCAAAATTGGTCGGTTTTTGCGAATTACTAGCTTAGACGAATTTCCCCAGTTCTGGAACGTTTTAAAAGGGGACATGAGTGTAGTCGGCCCTCGACCCCTGGTAGCAGAAGAACTTCCAAAATACGGTTGTCACATTGATGAGATTTTAACAATCCGTCCAGGAATTACTGGTTTGTGGCAGGTATCTGGGCGTAATGATATTCCCTACCCTCGGCGAGTCCAAATAGACCTGCATTATGTCAAATTTAGGAATTTCTGGCTTGATTTATGGATCATCTTGAAAACTGTTGATGTAGTAATTTTGCCCAAAAATAACGGGGCATACTGAGTAACTACTTAGGATGGATTCTGTGGGGCAGTTAATGCCCCTAAGTACCAATTCTTTCCCTACGATTAAAGTTTACTCCTATTAGCGCAGCGGATCTAACCTATTCTCACTACTGAATTATGCTGTAACTCAAACTTGATCTGAGTGTGCATCTGTAGTTATTTTTGTGATGATTTGGATTTTTGCCAGAAGTCTAATTTAAAAGACCTATTTTATTAAGTCTTCATAAAACTAGAGATATATAAAGTTTTAACAAAAAACAACATATATAAAAATAATCTTGATCTATCTGGTACAAGGAATAAATATACATAATTAAACAATTTTCATCTATCTATGGCTTGGCTGACGTGTTAAATTATTTTTTATTAAGTATATTTATTTACGGAAAAAGTCTTCTAACAATAAGAACTCGTAGGTTTCCCATTAGGCAATTCAGCAATTACTTGCTAGGTTGTATCAGATTGCCTGTAACTTTTTAATCAAAGACAATAAGGGATAATTAAGCATGACGCAACAGAAGCGAGCGTTGATTACTGGTATTACTGGACAAGATGGTTCATATTTAAGTGAGTTTTTGTTGGAACAAGGTTATGAGGTTCATGGCATCATTCGTCGGACTTCTACCTTCAACACAGACCGCATCGATCACATTTACGAAGACCCCCACAAAGAGGGAGTGCGGTTGTTTCTTCACTACGGTGACTTGACAGACGGCACAACGTTGCGGCGCATTTTAGAAGAAGTAAAGCCAGTAGAAATTTACAACCTCGGCGCTCAATCTCATGTCAGAGTCAGCTTTGATTCCCCAGAATATACGGTGGATGCTGTAGGAATGGGAACGTTGCGTCTGTTGGAAGCAATTCGGGACTATCAACACCGTACCGGAATTCAGGTGCGATTTTACCAGGCTGGTTCTTCAGAAATGTACGGTTTAGTACAAGCCATACCTCAAACTGAGACAACGCCCTTTTATCCCCGCAGTCCTTATGCTTGTGCGAAAGTTTACGCGCACTGGCAAACTGTAAATTATCCTGAGTCTTATAATTTGTTTGCTTGTAACGGGATACTTTTTAACCACGAGTCACCACGCCGGGGTGAAACCTTTGTAACCCGCAAAATTACTAGAGCAGTGGCTGGTATTGTTGCTGGGAAGCAGAAAAAACTTTATATGGGTAATCTAGACGCCAAGCGAGATTGGGGCTATGCGAAGGATTACGTTAAAGCAATGTGGCTAATGTTACAAAAAGACCAGCCAGACGATTACGTAATTGCTACTGGTGAAACTCACTCGGTGCGTGAGTTTTTGGAACTAGCATTTAGTTATGTAAATCTTAATTGGCAAGATTATGTAGAGTTTGATGAGCGTTACCTCCGTCCATCTGAGGTAGAGTTGTTGATTGGCGACTATACCAAAGCACGGCAGAAGTTGGGCTGGAAACCATCAGTAACCTTTGAAGAACTAGTTTCCTTAATGGTAGAAGCAGACTTACAAGCATTGGGACACACTTCACCCAATGGAAATGGTTCACAATTTCCAGATGATATTGCTACTATTCGTAAACAACTAGGCGCTTTGCACTTCTGATTCGCACCACAGGGGATAAAAATATGACTGCCTTAGAACTAAAAAATCAACGCATTCTCGTCACTGGTGGGTCGGGGTTTCTAGGTCGTCAGGTGATAGATCAACTGTGTAAAGCAGGGGCTGATCGTGAGAAGATTACAGTACCGCGATCGCGTGATTCTGATCTGCGTGTTTGGGAAAATAGCCAGCGTGCTGTTGACCAGCAAGACATAATCGTTCACCTAGCAGCTCATGTCGGTGGCATCGGTCTGAACCGCGAAAAACCCGCAGAGTTGTTCTACGATAACTTGATCATGGGAACTCAGCTAATTCACGCTGCCTATCAAGCCGGAGTAGAAAAATTTGTTTGTGTTGGCACAATCTGCGCCTATCCTAAATTCACTCCAGTGCCATTTAAAGAAGATGATCTTTGGAATGGCTACCCAGAGGAAACCAATGCCCCTTATGGAATTGCAAAAAAGGCACTTTTAGTCCAATTGCAATCTTACCGCCAGCAGTATGGTTTTAATGGGATTTACTTACTGCCAGTAAATTTATACGGGCCAGAAGATAACTTTGACCCCGGAAGTTCTCATGTCATTCCAGCGTTAGTTCGCAAAGTTCACGAAGCCCAAATTAAAGGAGAAAAGCAACTCCCAGTTTGGGGTGATGGTAGTCCCACCCGTGAGTTTCTGTATTCAGAAGATGCAGCGCGGGGGATTGTCATGGGGACTCAATTTTATAACGAATCAGAACCAGTTAATTTGGGAACAGGTTATGAAATATCCATCCTTGATTTAGTAACTCTAATCTGCGAATTGATGGAGTTTAAGGGTGAAATTGTGTGGCAAACTGACAAGCCTAATGGTCAACCCCGCCGGTGTTTAGATACTGAACGGGCAAAAGCCTTTAACTTCAAGGCTCAGGTAAGCTTTGAAGAAGGGCTAAAAAATACCATTGAGTGGTATCGTCAACACGCGGCATAAAAATTTACTGGTTAAGAGTATTTAAGCTGGGTAATGCCCAGCTTATTTGTTTGATGCGATAGATTTTCATGGACAAAGATAATCATCAACTAAGTAAAGCAGAATTACGCCGCACTCTACTCAAAACACGTCAATCGATGTCCGTTGGAGAATGGAGAGAAAAAAGCGATCGCATTAGCTCTCATTTACAAAACTCTAGTTTGTTTACCCAAGCAAAAACAATACTTGCTTATTTCAGCTTTCGTCAAGAACCTGACCTCAGTCCCTTATTTGCAAACACCAAATACCGTTGGGGATTTCCTCGCTGCGTTGATAAATCCCTATATTGGCATATTTGGACACCTGATGATTCTGTCCAAAGTGGCGCTTATGGCATTCCTGAACCCCACCCCAATGCTCCAATTTTAGATCCTGCTGAAGTAGACTTAATTCTCGTTCCTAGTGTCGCTTGTGACTATCAAGGATATCGTTTGGGTTATGGCGGCGGATATTACGATCGCTTGCTCAGTTTACCGCAGTGGCAGACAAAGCCCACTATCGGAATTATCTTTGATTTTGCCTATTTATCCCAAATACTTATTGAACCTTGGGATAAACCACTACAAGCTATTTGTACGGAAACCCGATTGACTCTAAAAGGCTGAGGATTCAGGATAATGAAGACATCTCATAAAATGTTTTATGACTAACCCAACGTCATCTAGCACTGAACAGGAAGCAATAATCGACGAGATTATCGCAACTAGCCTCCAAGCTCAACAAAAAACAGGCCCAGACCTCCGCCAAATCCATAGCAAAAGTCATGGACTCCTTTGGGGAGAGTTCATTATTCAACCCAATCTTCCTGAAGACCTGAGAATAGGTTTATTCAAAACGCCCCAAACTTATCCTGCGTGGATTCGTTTCTCTAGTGGTGGTTCACCTCAAAAGCGTGGTAAATTCCACTCCGATAGCCAGCCTGATGTTCGCGGTATTGCCATCAAGGTAATGAATGTGGATGGAGAAAAAGTGCTGGATGATGAAGAAAAAACTCAAGACTTTATACTTAACAATTATCCTATTTTTTTGACCAAAGACGTTCGTGATTACGCGGATCTTTCTAGAGCAGGTAGTGGACAACTTACCCCAGAGCGGATAGAAGAACTTGGTTACGCCTTTGCTATCTTGCAAAAAATTGGCAGCCAAAAGGTAGGAAATCCGCTTTTGATTCAATATTGGAGTATGGCCCCGTTTAAGTTTGGTAGTCGCATTGTTAAATTGTCTGTCAAATCTCAACAGCCTGAACAACCACCAGAAACACTTCCAGAATCAGAAAATTACCTCCGAGAAACGCTGGTCAAATATTTGACTGAAGAAGGTCGAGAAGCGTCTTTTGACTTCCTAATTCAGTTTTATGTAGATGATGACAAAACGCCAATTGAAGACCACATTCAGGAATGGCAAGAAGCAGATTCACCGTTTATTAAAGTTGCGACTGTCCGCATTCCCAGTCAGAAATTTGACTTTGAAGAACGCAAACGTTTAGATGAGGGTTCGCTATTTTCTCCTTGGCATACACTGCTAGAGCATGAGCCTGTTGGAAGTGTAAATCTATCTCGCAAGAGACTTTACAGTGAACTTGCAAAGTATCGACGAGAACAAATAGCTAATCGCTTGCGGGAACCACAACCTTATACAGAGGTTGAAGATTAACGATTGGAATAACTTTCTCATAATTCTTGACTTAGCTCTGCGTAAAAAAAGGGTGGGTATCTTACCCACCCACACAATTCCAAGAATATTTTGTTGCTATTAACCCAACAATGCCTTAGCTTTAGCTAACACATTATCAACTGTGAAACCAAATTTCTCTAGAAGAACATTACCAGGAGCGGAAGCACCAAAGCGATCAATACTAACAGTATCGCCTTCAGTACCTACGTATTTGTGCCAACCGAAACTGCTAGCAGCTTCTACAGACAAACGCTTGGTGACAGCTTTCGGTAGAACAGACTCTTTATAAGCTGCATCCTGTGCGTCAAACAAATCCCACGCAGGTAGTGAAACAACACGGACTTTCTTACCTTCAGCTTTGAGTTTTTCCGCTGCGGTAACGGCGAGGCTCAATTCGGAACCAGTGCCAATTAGGATAATATCAGGCGTACCTTCGCTATCTACCACAGTGTATCCACCCTTAGCAACGCCCTCAACCGATGTACCTGCCAAATTGGGGACATTTTGACGGGTGAACGCCAATAGGGTAGGAGCGTTTTGGTTTGCTCTTTCAATTGCTATTTTGTAAGCCCCAGAGGTTTCGTTTCCGTCTGCGGGACGAATTACTGTCAGGTTAGGAATAGCACGCAGGGAGGCGATGGTTTCAATTGGTTGGTGTGTGGGGCCGTCTTCACCTTGTCCAATTGAGTCGTGGGTTGTTACCCAAATCACGCCAGCGCGGGAGAGAGCAGATAAGCGGATGGCAGCACGCTGATAGTCGGTGAAGATTAAAAAGGTGGCTGCATAGGGAATCAATCCTGAACCATGTAACGCTATGCCATTAGCGATCGCGCCCATACCATGTTCCCGAACACCAAAGTGGATGTTACGGTTTTGGTATTCTCCTTTTTGGAAGTCACCGATACCTTTGAGTTCGGTCAAGTTGGAGTGGGTTAAGTCAGCCGATCCACCAATTAGCCCAGGGACAACAGGCGCTAGTTTGTTCAGAGAAATTTCTGAGTGTTTACGGGTGGGCACTCCCTTGTCTTCAGGGGTGTAGGTTGGTAGTACTTTATCCCAACCGTCGGCTAGTTTGCCACTAATGTAATTTTCAAATTCAGCCGCTTCTTGAGCATACTTGGCTTTGTAGTCGGCGTATGTTTTATTCCACTCAGTTTCGTAAGCAGCACCGCGCTCTACTGCTTTGCGTAAGTGATTCAGAGCTGCTTCTGGAATTTCAAAAGGCTCGTATTCCCAACCCAGATTTTTCCGAGTTAAGGCAACTTCGTCTGTACCAAGGGCTGCACCGTGAACACCAGCAGTGTTTGCTTTATTGGGGGAACCGAAACCGATAGTAGTTGTCACCTTAATCAAAGTTGGCTTATCAGTGACAGCTTTTGCTTCGGTGATCGCTTTTTCAATTCCAGCTAAATCGGTATTGCCATCTTTGACATGGAGGACGTGCCAACCATAAGCTTCAAAGCGCTTGGAAACATCTTCGGTGAATGCTACATCTGTAGAACCATCGATCGAGATGTGGTTGTCGTCGTAGAGAGCAATTAGTTTACCTAATCCCAAGTGTCCCGCAAAAGAAGCGGCTTCACCAGAAACGCCTTCCATGTTACAACCATCACCCACAATTACGTAAGTGTAGTGGTCAACAATTTTCGCATCGGGTTTGTTGAACTTAGCAGCTAGGTGAGCTTCGGCGATCGCTAAACCGACTGCATTGGCAATTCCCTGACCCAAGGGGCCAGTTGTGACTTCCACACCTTCTGTTTCAAAGTTTTCTGGGTGTCCGGGAGTTCTAGAACCCCATTGACGGAATTGCTTGATATCTTCAATGTTTACACTGTCGTAACCTGTCAGGTAAAGCAGGGCATACTGCAACATTGAACCATGACCAGCAGACAAGACGAAGCGATCGCGGTTAAACCACTTGGGATTCTTGGGATTAAAGCGTAAGAAGCGATCCCAGAGTACAAAGGCAAATGGAGCCGCGCCCATCGGCAGTCCTGGGTGTCCCGATTTTGCCTTTTCTACAGCATCAATAGCCAAGAAGCGGATCGAGTTAATAGCCAGTTCTTCGACGGACAATTCTTTCAGGGATTGGGTTGCAACAGTCATAATCTCTTGTTTTTAACGACGGGTTAGCACTCTTCGTAGATTCTCTTGCTGGGGTAATTTTAGATTCCCCACAGTATCCTCATCATCCCATTCCCGCTTGTCCATCGACAAGCGGGATCTCCTGAGTTTGTGGTGATAAATCAAGCTGATAATTGGGTCATGCTGAACGCTTACTTTATATCCGAATGATATTTCTGATACTTTGGGTATGGGGGATTGGGCATTGGGCAAACATAGTAGAGTCGGATCAAACTACAGAATTCTGCCTCCTGCCTTCTTTTAGAGGTATTTTTTAAAGGCCAGTGTGACATTATGACCGCCAAACCCAAAAGAATTGGATATTGCTACCTCAACTTTTTGAGCGCGGCTAGAGTTAGGCACGTAATCTAAGTCACATTCTGGATCAGGATTTTCTAGATTGATTGTCGGTGG
>JBGTMK010000080.1:0-2543 GCA_041743605.1 Nostoc sp. | reverse complement strand
AGACTGGAATCCCACCGAAAAACACCCGATAGAAATTAGAGCTTCTCACCATCCAGTCGGGCATGAGCGCCACGTTTCCAGGCTAATGTTTGTCCAGGATAGTGACGGCGAATATAAGGAATTCGCCATGCTTGAAACCAGAACTGCACAGCTTCCCATTGGAACGAAAGCGCTCTCTTGTATGGTTGGGGTAGAACCTGCCACAGCATCAGCAACTATTGGACTACCAGGAAACGAGCTGGTTGAAATTACTATCCGTGAACTCAAGAACTTCTCTTATGCAGGACTTGTTTTTAACGACCAAGCAGTAAATTTAGAATTTGGCACTGTGCCGGTGACTGACAAAACAGTAAAAATAAAATTTGATGCTTTGACTCTGGGAGAGTTAGACAGTGATTCTGTCCAACAGTTAAAACAAATTGATTACCTGAAAAATGGTAATCCTCTAAAGTTAAAACTTACTTCTATCTCCGAAACTGGAGATCAAGCTTTTGTTCTGGGTGAATCTCCCAATGGGAATCTTCTCAAAATTAATAAAATTAACTTTTATGATTTTTGTGGTCAGACATTCAATGATCAAGATTACCGAAAACTGACTATCGAAACCTCAGCTTATAAAACTAGAGATGCTGTATTTTTGAATGGTGAACCCTTGGGAGTATTGCACTTCAAAAAAGACAAAGACGCGCTCAGACAACTTGGATTGCTCAAAACCGGAAAACTTACCCCAGCCCCCGCTATTATTCAAAGTAATTTCTCTGTGATTTGCGCTCAAATTGACCCTAATACCGTTGAATATCCTACTATTTGGACGAAGGAATTTCAGGCTTTTGGGACTCAATCAGTTAATCCTCAACAACAAGAGATGATTGAGAGTAGTGCGAAAATTCTCCATCATATGAAAGAGCGTCCTACTTTCTTATTTTCGACAGAATCAAACAAAAAACTTGGAGTCATGGGCTTGGCTGTTGACAACCAGAAAGCTGATACTGTGACAAAATGGTTAACTGCTCAAAAAGTTGAATGGGAGCAAGTACCAATAGAAGATGTTATCAGGGAAACTAAAAAAGGTCTAGCTGTATTTAACTTGGTTGATAGCTCCATCCCTGCCAAAACTTTAGAGAGCATGTCCAAGAAATTTGGGGCTGTGATTGAATCTACTCTTGAGTATCAACAAAGAGTTAATTCCCTCGCCACACGACCACAGTTTTTGAAACCACCAGAACAAACAGCACAATCCCCACCTAACCAATCAACTCTATTACTCTCCACTACTCCTTCTACAACAGACATTAGTAATAGTACAAAAACAGAACCTCTAGGTGTAGAGAAGCCTCCGACAGTTACTATTGATGACTTGAGAAATTGGTATAATGCCGCAGATAAGTTAGGGAAGTCGGAGAATTACAAAAAACGCATTGTAGAAGTGGCTTATGGGTTTAAAGCTGGTGAGCAATTATCAGCCGAAGCGTTGACAGTAATGAATCAAGATACATTTGAGCTTGAAAGAATCAGTCGGCTGACTCAAATTGCTCAAAGGATTGGCATGGTCTGGGGTAAGTCTAATGAAAATGGCACTCAAGTCCAAGGAAAGATTTATGACTTGGCTTTCAATACCCAGCAGAGGGATTTAACTATTTTGCAGAAAAATGGAGAGGTAATTTTAAACTTGCAATCTGGCAAGGTGCAGACTAATAAACTAACTCCACAGATATTGCAAACTTTTGAAGATGTTAATACTCAAATTGATAAAATACTAGCTAAATCTCAAACACAACAAATAGACATACAAAGATAGATTTATCTGCCTCCGGCAAGGCAGAAGGCAGAGGATAATTCTTGCTGGAGGAAAGAATAAGTTTTAAATTTTGCCTTTTTGCCTTGCTAAATTGGGTTTAAGCTCCCTGCTAAATCGTAGATTTAACGGTCTACAATTACTGTTATTGTCAGAATCCCCTGTAATTGAGCTTCTACCTTCTGCCTGAATTATTCATATCAAAGCCAAAGATGCATCCAATTCAAGCTTTACAGGTTCAAGCGATCGTTCCATGAATTCGTTTTCCTAGTCCCTGCTGAAACAATCAGCTTACGGCAATGCATGAGCTGATCGCTTGTGGCTTCTACAAGAAAACCACACCAAATGGGAAAAAAGTGTTTGATGACTCTTATAAAAATGCGTTAGCGTTAGCTCCTCTGAAAGAGGTTCGCCACAAATTAAGCTTACTTTCAGAGTACCGCAACCGTGCAGCAAGGTTCAAAGTTCCAGCATTGTGGGTGGATGCTTGGTGTCAAAGGTGCTTTGTATCGTTCACGGAAATGGTAAAGTGGCGAAGGGTTATTCAGTGAGATGCGACAAGTCTATGAGACACTTACAACACATGAGATTTTAGTCAAAGATTGTGTCGGTTACATTAATCGTGTACTATTATATTAGTACAAATATACTGTAGTCTACGATGAGCAAGCCAAAAAGTGTTAAAGATTGCAAAAAAAGCAACTATAATTAAGCGATAGAAATATTCTATAAAATCTTTATATTTTAT
>JBGTMK010000079.1:0-22206 GCA_041743605.1 Nostoc sp. | reverse complement strand
TAGGGAATGGGGAATAGGGATTTTGAGCTAGATGAATCAGTCTTTGAATTGAAATCCGTTAATTAATAAGTCTTTGAGGTGGATGAATGAGTCTTTGAGGTGGATGAACGAGTATCTGAGGTGGATGAATGAGTCTCTGAGATGGATGAATCCAATCCCCATTCACCATTCCCCATTCCCCACTCCCCACTTCCTCACCCACCCAGATGTTTTTCCAAAATCTTTTCGACTCTTGGCTTATAAATCAGATGAAATAAGGTTTCCATATACCGATCTCTGGCTTCGTTATTTTCGGGAGCAACAAAGTTCCAAAAACTAAAGATTTTAGCCAGTAGTAGTAATTGATTGCTATGTAAATGCCAATTATATTTGTGATGAATTCGCTGACTCATCCATTCTGAAACTTCTTCCCAGTGTTCAGTATGAGTATCACATTTATCAAGGAAGTCTAAAATTTTCTTTGCTGTTTCTTCTAAGTCTGTAGGATTAACATTAAATCCATCTTCTTGATTTTCGATAATTTCTAAAGAACCACCAAATTGAGTAGTGAAAGTTGGCAAGCCGGAAATCATCGCTTCCAAAATACTTCGCCCGAAGGATTCAAAGCGGGCAAAATGAACATAAATTCCCTGAGAATCTGCAACTACTCGGTAGGCTTCGCCGAGTTCACTGCTAGGTATACGCATCCCTACCCAGCGAATCTTGTCATAAAGATTATATTGATCAATAACGTCGTAGAGTTTTTGAATCTCTTCTGCGTCTTCTGTGTTTTTAGCTTCATTTGGATGTAGTTTACTACTTAATATAATCAGGTTACAACGCTCTTGTAACGCCTGACTTTTACCAAAGCATTCAACTAAACCAGTGAGATTGTTGATTGAAGTGATGGTATCAACGGCAAAGATTGGTCGCTTTTTAGGTTGATCTAAATGACCAAAGATTTGGGGGTCTTCGCGGTTAAATAGTAGTTCATGGACTTGTGTGTAAAGGTGAGAATCTCGGTCTTCTTTTTGGCTATAGGGAAAGAAAATAGTTTCATTTACTCCCGGCGGCACTAAATTGAATTTAGGGCTAAACAAATCAATGCCATCAACCACATGATATAACTGCGGCATTGTAAAGCATTTATACGATTCGTATTGACCTATACTATCAGGCGTACCGACAATTTCTTGATAGGACGATGTGATGATAAAGTCTGCTGCATTCATGCTAATCAAATCAGCGGTGAATTGTACCGAGAAATGATACTTATCTTCTAAATCTTGCCAATATAAATTGCTAAATAGATATTTAGGTTTTGCCAAAGAATGAGCAATGTTGCACTGGGTAACTTTCATCCGGCGAGATAGGAGAAAAGCTACTAAATTCCCGTCGCTGTAGTTGCCAATAATAAGATTAGGTTTGAATTTAAATTGAGCTAGTAATTCTTTTTCTGCATCCAGAGCGAATTGTTCTAAATAAGGCCAAATCTCAAATTTAGAAATCCAGTTGTTAGTGATTTCTGGATTAAATTCGCCAAAAGGAACGCGTAATATCCAAGCATTTTCAGTATCTTCAACTTTTTCTAGGGGCAGGTTACAAAATGTCCCTTCACAGTTAGGAATTAATCGGGTGAGAATAATTACATGGGGTTTAATGCCTAGTTGGTCGAGTCCAGCGAGTTTAATTTGTTCACGCAGTTCGTTTTCTAAGCTGCGGGCTTGTTCGAGGACGTAGATAACTTGACCGAGTGTTTCATCTCTTCCTAAAACATCTTGCTGTCCAACCCAGCCGTGGATGGAAACGAGGACGACGCGAAAGACGGCGGGAACGCGGGCTACAAATGTTTCTAAAATGCCGGGTTCTGGGGAGTAAATGAGCCGGTCGAGGAGTTCTAAGGTTTCGGAGACTCGCGCCGCAGTGTTACCCCAACCTGGCTCAAAGCCGAGTTCCTGGAGTTCAAAGCGGAAGTTTTCATAAGGTTCATCAGGCGATCGCTCACTCAGCAATTTGAGCGCTGGCTTAATTTGTTTGGCTAACTCAATACAAGAGGAAATGCGATCGCTCAACAATAGACGAATACCATCGTATTGCAGCCCATGCAATGCTTGAAATAACATTTCTACCCAATACTGGGGGTCAGTCAACAATTGATTGCACAGGTAACGGTTGAGGAATGCTAAACCTTGACCTATATTTCTGGCGTCGTCGATTCTTAGAGAACTTTCATAGAAAGGGTGGAGGTCGATTTCGAGGATGTGGGGTTGGTAGTGGTTGACTAAGCGATCTCTCACATCTAACAGCGCTTGAGGTGTCATCTGCTCAAACCGACTCAAATCGGCTGTCAGTTGCCAAACTTCTTGGTTAGCAATTGTGGGTCGAATCACAAACCAAGTACTTTCCTCTTCGAGAATTATTTCGTGGGTGTACTGTATCAGTTTGCCAACAGAAGAAGAGTAGTAAAAATAGGCTGGCTTTTGAGATTGATGGCAATAATCGGCAAAAGCTTGCAAAATCTCATTTCTCAGGAAGTAACGCTTACCTGAAGAACTCAAGGTATAAATTAACTGATGCAAAGCAGTTTTTTCATCACCGTTGAAGACAGCTTGAACTAGTTCATACATGATGACGAATTCCAGAAAATTAGCTAGATCACGACCTCATTTCTCTTTCCAGTTTTTAGTTCTCTGAGGTACATTTTTCCCATGATTTTAAATAACTGTAAGAATTTTTACGTCTAGCTCTGGGATGAAACTTTGTAAGTCTATGGTATTAGGGTATTGGAGATTGGGAAGAAGGAAGGGAGAGAATAATTAACAATTCAAAATTCAAAATTAAAGACAGTTCAGACGGGGATTTAAACCCCGACTGAAATGGGTGCTACATATAACCGATGTAGGGGTCTTAAACCCTTTAATTTACGATAAATTAAAATTACCTCTCTTTTCCATGCCCAATCCCCAATCCCCAAATTGAAAAAACTGCCAATTTGGCTGGAGTAGCGGCAAAGACAGATTATTCTATGTATAGAAGTTAGTTCTCAATCAGGCATAAAACACTATTCCCGATTAAGCAGTACAGCAAAATTTGAGCGATACCTTTCCTACGGAACGCTACGCGAACGGTGGGCTACGCCAACGCCAGTAAACATCACCCCATAAATTAAGTTAAATCCAGCAATTTTTAGCATAAACAAACCAAATGTAAGCAGATTAAAGGCTAGTCAAATAGTCACTGCCAAAATTATCATCTGTCGTCGTTGTATTGCAGATATGTTGCTCAAGCCAATTCAGAAAACAGAATATGGTGGGATAAACTGATACACCTCGATTTAGATAAATTACATCAGGGTTAGCTATGAACTACCACATTTCTTCTCAGAAAAATTTTCACAAAGCCATTAGTCCAGAACAATTAGAGCAGGTTATGGAAGCCATTACCGATGGCCGATATTCCTGGGCTTGTGTATTGATTTTGCGTTTCGTTGGTTACAATCCACTCCACTTTATTCCCCAACGAACTTACAGCCGTTTAATGAAAGACAATAGCCACTTATAAGTTAATACAGTTCAGATAAGACCAAAACACTTGTAGAGACGGCGATTTATCGCGTCTAGAAAACCCACAATTTTGTACAATTAGTGGCAAGGCTAATACCCATTCAATTAATGATTGCAACACATCATTGGGTAAAGACGCGATTCATCGCGTCTCTACAAATGGTCTATTTGTCGCATTCTTTTTTAAATTGGTATAAAATGTTCCCAATCCCTGTTTTTTGTTAACGATCGCTTGACTTTTAAGACAGTCGCTACAGCTAATTTATATTTCTTCATATAAGTAAGTGGGCAAGAATAAATAAAACTATATTAAGTAATGTAAAATTCAATTGAATTAGCTTGTAGTAAGGGCTTTAGCCCTTAAGAGAGGACTAAAGTCCCCACTACAAACCTTTAATTATTTACACCCACTTACTTACATTGAATTTTTCTCATCGACTTAAGTAGAGAAACAAAATTAATTTTGCGTGGTTACTTACTTAGTCTGAACCCTTGAACAATTTTCCCAGTCCCTTTTTCATGCAGATTTGCTATGGGTAGGTTTTAGCAGTTTTCCCCATATTGCATTGTAAGCATGTACAAGCTGCGTTGGATGCTTGTCTTGAAAGATTGGCTTGCCTTCATTTGCCCACTGAAAAATCCCACCGCTTAAGTTATAAATACGCTTCATCCCGGCTTCATCAAGGCGTTGGGCTAATTTTGCGCTCCGGTAGCCAACTGCACAGTACACAACAATTGGTCTATCTTGTGAAACTGTTGAAACTGCTGCTAAGTCCTCCGTTAGAGGATCTATATGTACTGCTGTTTCGATATGGCTTACCCCATACTCTGCTGGACTTCGTACATCTAGCAATAATGGCCGTGGTTTTTCAGAATCTGATAGTAATTGAGCTAATTGATTACAATTAATTTGCTTAACATGAGGAAACAGAAATTTGATCAGTAATTTAATAAACTTAAACGTGAGTAATTGCACTTGTGAAAATACTCTTTAGTTAGGAAATGGCACTGACAGAAGCTGTATCTGAGGTCTGGGCAATATCATTAAATAGCCAAATAAAATTGACATAATGCCATCTGCTCAGTGGGAAAGCATTGAGTAATTGTTCTATATTCAGATGTTTAATTAGTTAGTTCAATACCACTAATAAATTTGATGCGATAATACAAATTAATACTGTGAAACCTAACGCTCTGCGAAAATAATTAACGCCTTGAAATAATTCCAGCCACGCCCAAGTAAATAAGGAGCCATTTGCGAGTACATCTAATACTGTATTGATTTTACCACTTGTAAAAATTAGAGCAAGTAAACTAGTTACTACCCAAACAATAAGTGGTAGGTTTGGCATCTGAGCTATAACAATTTTGCCGTCGCTGTCACGGAAGGTTTTATCAATTAATGTATTTTCCATTGTTTGAAATTGCTATCTCGCTAAAAATTATTAATTTACAAAAGCTACTAGGCAATTCATTGAGAATTGTTTGATGTTGAATTGTAAATTATTTAATAATATTAAAACATTCGACACATCTTGAACAAGCATCTAATTACTGAGATCAGAATGGGAAAATATATTCATATATGACTATATTCATTGGTATATGAAGCAGATAAGCTGAAAAAAATCATCTACCAGCAGTTACAAGTTAGTCAGATACAAAAATACCCTTCCCCAACTTCTGACTTTTCACGTTATGTGGAAAAGTCCGCCAAAAACCTAATCCCCTAACCCCCTTCCCGTGTCGGGAAGGGGGAAAATTCAAAGTCTCTCTCCTTTTAGGAGAGAGAAATAGAAGAGAGGTTTTCCAGATGCCGTGAAAAGTCAGTCCCCAACTTCCCCTTATTAGTAAAGGGAAAGTTAGGGAAGAGTATACTTCATTTAACTGCAAAACTCTGTATTAAGTCGGTGCAATTAATTATTACTGGCTCGTAGTTACGCTTTAGCGCTAAAGCGCAACTACGAGCCAAATACAGAGATTTTACTTTTCGTTACATAGTTTGGTTTTTCTCACCAACTTACTTACAAGTTGTCAACTCTAGCCTCAATTACACTTTGAACAGATGAAGAAACATTAGAGAGCAAATTGTAACCAGTGTTAACTTCTATGGAATCAACGCTAACTCTGTAGTTTTTCCAATTTGCATTTCTGATACCTTGTGTATTAGGCATATTGACTGCAATTACTCTTGTGTTAGTAGTGACGTTGCTAGCACTAGAATTTAATGAATTTAACACTACAATAACCTTCCAAGTTCTGCTAGGAACTGTAACGTTCCCATTAGCAATTGTGGTTCTTGCGCCATTCGATCCAGTCCCCCCAGTGCCATAAGAACCCGAAATAATATAGAGTTCTTTCCCCTGGTTTACTAAGTCTCTAGAATAGTTTTCTAGTGCAGCCCAAGGCCCCTGATTATTATCAGGTGACTGAGGAATTATATTCGTCATTAAGAAAGTAGCAGAGTTATTGGTAACTGTATTTGTCCTATCTGCTGAAGCAGCCATGTGTCCCCTATCAAAACCGCTACCAGTGTAATTGGAAGAAGTGACTCTGTAGCAGCCTGAAGGTAATGTAGTATCTGCACGAAAATCATCTTGGCGAGGTGCGCTTCCTAGCCATGATGTGTTTAGCTGCCAACTTACCCAATTTGGTGTTCCTCTATAGCAATTGTAAGAAACTGCGTATTGAGATTTGCTTAACAAACGATTACTGTAACTACTACCAGCATTACTAGGATTGCCCATCCTTAAATGAACACTTGAGGTTTGGGCAGTTAGTGGCTTTTGTAGATAATTAAGCAGAGTGAAAGATATTGCTGCTGGTAGCGCAATAGGTAGAATAACCCTGAAAAGCTGAAATTTCTTCATTTGTTGCTATTTAGACAAACTACAATCGTTTCTGCTAAAGTTACAGAAATTCACTAAGAGGATGTTTTAAAAGTTTTAGGCGAATATAATTCGCTACTACACAGGCAAAGTCCACCTGCGCGGACTAACACAAAATCAAAGGTTTTCAACCCACCTTGGTGGGTTTTGTCTCCGAGACTGTGTTAATTGAGACTTTTTAAACAACCTCTAAAACTTAGCGATCGCAATTTAGCTTTGGTTGTATAAGAGGAGGTTAAAACACTGTACATATTGCATTAACATCTAAGAATTATTTAGATGATTATCTAAAATTCAATAAGGTGCTAAATAAGATGAAAAGCTTATATATTATTTACACTATCTTAGCCAATTTACAACGTTTGAGAAAAGCTTATTTAGTGCTTTGTTATATCTATTTTTGATATTTAGCTTGATTAAGCAGACATGATAGAGTTAATAATTCTGTGGCTTTTTTATTACTTTTTCAGTAAGCCCTAATTATATGACTCTGTTAGCGAATTCATCTAAATCGCAATTTCTGGCGTAATCAACTGTGACGTTTCAAGCCTTTGTTTCGAGCCTTTGCGGATAGCAATCGTATTTCGCCAACAGAGTCATAAGATTAATCCGAAATTTCGACCTTAGCTAATTTGTCTGGCTTTTTTGCAGTTGGCGATCGCGGCGATTTCCGCCCAGAGATATCATACAGTAAACCCATAAGTGCGGGTACAACAGTAGGTGTCAAAATCGTAGAAAAAGCCAGACCGCCCGTTAAGACAATGCCTAACCCCTGATATAACTCTGAACCTTGTCCTGGTAACAGTGCTAGCGGTAACATCCCCAAGACACTAGTGCCGGCAGACATGAAAATCGCCCGTAAGCGATCGCTTGTCGCATTATATAAGGATGCATCAAAATCCTCACCTGCTTGCTGGAGTTGCAAGGCGCGATCGACTAGTAGAATGGCGTTGTTCACAACCACACCTGTAAGAATCACAAATCCCAAGGCTGTAATCATATCCAATGCCACATTCATTCCCGGAATCATGTTGGCGATTACTAGACTCAATAGTGCGCCACTCATACCCATCGGCACTGTTGCCATAATTACTACTGGGTAGAGGAATGAGCGATATAACGCCACCAGCAACAAGTAAGTAATCAAAATCGAAAATGCAAATGCAGCAGCTAATTGACCAACAGTTGTTGCTAACTGATCCGCTGAACCTGCCAGTTCTAGCCGGTAGCCTGTTGCTAAACTCGCACGCAGCGGAGCCAGAATTTCTTCTTCGGCACGTTCTAGCAGGGTAGCAAGAGGGGCATCGGGTGCAAGGGAGACAGTGAGGCTAATTGAGCGCTCTAAATTGACGTGGTTGATGGCATCGGCTCCCGTTGTTTCACGGATTTCGGCAACATCCCCCAGTTGCACTTGTCGTCCTTGTGCATATAGTGGCAATTGGCGCAGTTGTTCTGGCGTTTCCACAGCAGTATTTTGCAGTTCCACTGAAACATCTAGTTCTTGTTTGCCATCAATGTAATTGGAGGCAACTCGACCGCCCAATGCTGCTTCTACCATTGAACCAATTTCCGCTTCCGAAAGTCCCACTTCGGCGATGCGTTCGCGGTTGGGAATTACTTGTAATTCACCTGCACCCAAGACAAAGTTTGAGCGCACATTCTGCACTCCAGGAAGCGATCGCAATTTGCCGGTAATTTGCTTTTCTAAGTCACCAATTTGGTTTAAATCAGCCCCAACAATATCCACTTCAAATTCTTTACCCGGATCACGGAAGATAGAAATCCGGGTTGGAATGATAAAGCGGTATCCAGCAAAGTTACTACTTTGGGCGCGTAACCGATCCACCATTTCGGCGAGTCCTGTAGTAGTGGCAAATTCTGGTTTTAAAATAGTTGCAATACCGCGCAGTGCCCCTGGACGGTCAACATACATGATCCGCTCAACTTCTGGTTGCGATCGCAGAAATTTCTGTATAGGTTCAGATTGTCGAATCGCTTCCGGTATACTGGTTCCCGGCAACGGTTCCGCCCGCAATACAACTAAGTTACGATTTCCTTCGGGGAGATAATCGGCAGGTGGTAAGAGAAAAATACTAGTCACGAGTAAAACAATTGGAATCGCCAGCACAATTAACCTGCGACCGACACGCTTACGTCCCAGTGACCAATTGACAGTAGAAGCGAGAAAGTTTTCTAGTTTGCTTTGGAAATGACGAAAAACCAGAGAGGTTTTGGCTACCATGCGCTCAAACCAATTACCGCCCCGATATTCACCACCCTGCATCATTTGCATGGCTTCCGATTGCTTGAGGAACAAGCCCGATAGCATGGGTACTAAAGTTAATGCCGCAAACAGGGAGAATAGAGAAGAGGCAGAAAGAGCGATCGCCATATCGGTGTAGAGTCGTCCTGCTTCACCCGTCACCATTAATAGGGGTAAAAATACCACTACGTTGGTTAAAGTGGAACCAAGCATTGCACCCCAAACTTCTTGAGTACCTTCAATAGCTGCCCGCATGGCACTTTTACCTTGCTGCATCTGAGTGAAAACATTCTCAATTACAACGATCGCATTATCTACGACCATACCCACTGCAAAAGCCAATCCCGCCAAACTGATAATATTTAATGTCCGTCCAAATGCAGACATGACAATAAATACCATAATCAGTGTAGTGGGAATTGTAATTGCCACCACTGCCACGGTACGCATGGAACCAAGGAACAGAACCAAGACAATGGTTGCTAATAGCGCCCCAGTAGCTAGATTGCCTTGGACAAATGCGATGGATTGATTGATGTACTGGCTTTCATCGTAGTTGTAAACAAAGCGAATGCCTTGGTTTTGCTGGTCAAATTCAGTTTGGAGTGCAGCAATTTCTGCCCGAATGCCTTTAGCCACCTCTGGCACATTCGCTCCAATTTGCCGAATTACACCGATTGCTACCCCAGGTTTACCATTGAACACCAAGGCGCTATCTTGGGGTTTGCGTCCCATCTGGACTATTGCCACATCGCGCAAGTAAACTGTGCCCGATTGGTCGCGTCGCAACACAAAACCTTCAAGTTCCGATAAATCTTGCGATCTGCTGATTGTACGGACTCGATATTCCCGTCGTCCGAGAATTAATGGCCCACCCCGAATATCGCGGTTGTTTTGTTGAAGGACTCGTACTACATCGCCAATTGCGAGATTGCGATCGCTTAATGCTTTCGGATCAACCTTCACCTCAACTTCTCGTTCTTGTCCACCCACTAACAGAAATTGTCCAGTTCCCTCGACTCGCCGCAAACGGGGAATCACTACTTCTTCTGCTAAATCCCGATAACGGTCTGCATCCGGTTCAGATCCTTCTTTAGTATCAAAGGGAATCCACATCATCGGCGAACTGTTACCACCCACCAGATCTACACTCGATTCTTGAGCTTCTGGCGGCAAACTTCCCACCTGCTGCAAGCGGTTGAGGACATCTACCATCCGTTCTCTGGCGTTGGCATTCTGAGCAAATTCCAAGGTGATGCTGCTGCGTCCAGCACGAGAAGTACTGCTAATTTCTTGGACACCTAGCACCTCTTCCATCTGTTCTTCGATGGGGCGGGTAATGAGGTCTTCTACTTCTGTTGGCCCTGCACCGGGATAGGTAGTTGTAATTGTAATTTCCGGGCGATCGCCTCCTGGTTGCAATTCTAGGGGTAACTGTAGTAGGGAGAATACCCCAAACATTGCCAGTAAGCAAAACAAAACAAAAGTTCCATGTCGCCAACGAACGGCGGTTTCAATAAAATTCATATTAATTCGTAATTCAGAAACTTATTTTTAAACTGGGTTTCCAGTATTTTGAAGGAAAGGTTAAAGGAGAAAGAGACGATTCTTCCTCTTTAACCGAGTTCTGCAAGAAATCTATGGAAATGTAGTACAACCTATGTTTTAAGTTGGATCAACTATCTTTACAGGCGCACCATCTTGCAATCCATCACCGCCACGTAGCACAATGCGTTGACCGGTGCGTAAAGTGGGATGATAAATTGCGACATTTTTACCCATGTCAGAAACCATCTCGACTGGAATTTGTTTAGCTTTGCCATCTGCAACTGCAAAAACTAGCCACTCGTTTTGTCTTCTGGTTAATGCATCTCGTGATACTACAAAGCTGGAGCGATTCGAGGGCATATTTAAGTTACCTGCGATCGCCATTCCTGGTATTAATCCTGACGGGGGTTTGTTAATTTGGACACGCACCATCTGGCGACGAGAGGCTGTATCGGCAGAAGGGACTACAGCAGTAATAGTGGCGCGTTGTTTCCATTGCGGTAGAGCGCGAGCGGTAAGATCAATCGTCATACCTGGGGTTACAGTACCACTGAGTTCTTCAGGTAACTCTAGGAAAATATCGAAGCGATCGCCTGCTACTAAGGTGACAATTTCACCAGAACTTTGGACTAAATCACCATTGCTGATGTGGCGAGTCTGCACTATTCCCGATTCTGATGCCAGAATCCGCGTGCGCTGCTGTGCTAATTCTGCTTGAGCTAAACTGGCTTTAGCTGCTTCTACATTTGCCCGTTGAGCGGCAATTTCTTCTTGAATCGGCCCAGCTTTAGCTTCAGCAAGTTCCGCCTCGGCTTCTAACCGTTCTCCTTGAATATTATTCAATTGTGCTTGAGCTTCCACTAACAATCTTTGAGATAAAGCACCCTCTTTCACAAGATCGCTAGTCCGTTTCAGGTTATCCTGTGCTTCCAGTTCTCGCGCCTTCGCAGATGTGACAGCCGCTTGCCGTTGAGCAATAATTTCTTTTCGAGTGCCAACTTCCAAACGTGCTAGATTGCTCCGTTGTTGTGCTAGTTGCGCTCGTGCTTGGCTAATTGCCAATTGCTGATCAGTATCATCCAGTAAAGCGATCGCCATTCCTACTTTCACGCGATCGCCTGGTTGCACTGAAATTTGCTTGACAATTCCACTAGTTTGAGCGCGGATTGTTGACTGCTGAGTGGCTTCTACTTGTCCCAACAACTGGACACTTCTTGTAGCACTTCCAGTTGCGAGAGAGATTGTTTCAATTGGTTTTGGTGGCGGCCCTTGTTGTTGTGCAACAGAGGAGCGTGGTGCGCCACCAGGAGCGAGCATCCGCCAGATGATAATGCCACCGGTTGCTAGAAATAGAATCAGCAATCTCCAGAACCAAGGTTTACCTGAACGAGTCGGTGCTAACTCAGAAGGCACAGAACTATCTGATTGGGTTTCAACCTTTGAAACTTCAGTTTCAGAAGTATCCATAGCGATTAACGGTGGGCTACTGAGGGTTAAGAGCTAATGATTAACCTTTGAAAGTGAACAATGAATAGTCAAATGTTCGCTATCAACAGTCAGTTATTTAGAGAAAAGTAAAATTATGTTACTTTTTTGTAGTTTATTAGACAAATATGACGAAGAAATGTCAAGGTTTGTCATTGGTCATTGGTCATTTGTCAAAAACGCGATAAATCGCCGTTCTTATCACAAAGACGCGATAAATCGCCGTTCTTATTACAAAGACGCGATAAATCGCCGTTCTTATTACAAAGACGCGATAAATCGCCGTTCTTATTACAAAGACGCGATAAATCGCCGTTCTTATTACAAAGACGCGATAAATCGCCGTCTCTACAAGAATGCGTTGGATTCAACTATTAGTTCTTTAATCCGATCGCGTGGTAAGCCCAACTCTTGACTAAGAGCAGCTTCAAGTTTGCTTATATCTGTGATTGGAAATTCAAATACTATCGTTTTGAGAACTGAGTTATTGGTTTTAACGTTCACCCGTGAAACTCCTTTTTCGGGGAGAACTTCTACTTTGATCGCTACTATCTTCTTCATAATCTGTCGTGCCGATTGAGTATCTGCTAGCAGATATTTTTTGGTGAGGTTGGAGCGACTTAAAATCCGATCTCCGACAAAGCTGCTCCCTAGCCAAAAAACTAACCCAATCAACGGCAAGGACAACCAAAACACAAAGCCTAACGATCGCAACGCTTGAAAAAGTTGAAGTTGCTGCATGGAAGGTATAAGGTTGAGTGTTTCCCGTCACTTTTGCGTCATCCTTTTACCTTAATCTAAAATTAGCAAGGAAAAATTACGGCAACCTGAGTAAATGGGATGTTGATCTTACTAGTCGAAGATGACCCATCGCAATTAGAGCCACTGCGGGCAGCCTTATTGAAGGTGGGACATACAGTTGATGCGATCGCTGATGGGGAAACAGCACAATGGTTTGCCTTTCGCAAAGACTATGACTTGCTGATTCTAGATTGGATGTTGCCTAAAGTGAGTGGCGTAGAATTGTGTCAAGTATATCGACGCGCAGGTAAGCTGACTCCTGTATTGATGCTAACGGCAAAAGACACGGTTTTAGATAAGGTAATGGGTTTAGATGCTGGAGCCGATGATTACTTAGTAAAGCCTATAGATGTTCTGGAGTTATTGGCACGAGTCCGGGCACTAGGAAGGCGATCGCCTATGTGGCAAGGAGATATACTTAGCTTAGGCGATTTGCAACTTCATTTATCCAGTTTGACCCTAGAACTTGGTTCCTTGACAACTCAACTTTCTAGCCGGGAGTTTCAATTGATGGAATATTTGATGCGTCATCCCCGCCAAGTATTATCTCATAACCAGATTGAACAAGCCCTTTGGAGCTACGGAGAGGAACCAGAAAGTAACGCGGTTACTACCTTAGTTCGCCGCTTGCGCCAGCGCCTACAAACCATTGGCGTGAAAGATTGGATAGAAACAGTGCATCGGATGGGCTATCGAATAAATCCACCTTTCTAAGCCGTTAGGGGGCAGGGGGCAGGACGAGAAGAATTAATAACCAGTGCCCAATGACAAATGACAAATGACAAATGACAAATGACAAATGTTTGAACGTAGCCGTCGTAATCTCGCTCACTGCTTTGCCCTGTCAATGGGTGGAATTTTGTTCGCTTTTGCAGGGGTGGGCTATTGTCTGAGTGTAGAAGAACAGTTACGGGTTTTTGACGACGAACTTTTTTCGCAAAGTAAAGTTTTTGCTACCAAAACCCAATATTCGCTTTATCAAAGTCAATGGCAAAATCAGCGCGGCCAGATTCCTGTAGAAAGTGATGTATCGTTGAATGGTGGGCTAATGTACGCGCGGTGGTATAGCGCTAATAAAGGACTTTTGCAGTTTATCGGTTCATCAAGTGGCAACCGATTGGCCGTAGAGCCTGGATTTCAAACAATAGAAGCACCAATAGCCTCAGAGTCACCTAATACAAAAACCTGGGTTCGCCAAGTTACACTTCCTATTTTGGAAGGTAAGGTGCTGATTGGCTATTTTCAAACGGCAGTTCCAATGAACTCTCTACGCATTAGACTAAACCAAGCCCGCTTATTTTTAACTTTCGGGGTTCCTGTTACCTTTGGTGTAATAGGCATTACAGGTTGGTTTTTAGGTGGATTGGCAATGCGACCAAGCCTCCGTGCTTATCAGCAATTGCAGCAATTTACAGCCGATGCTTCTCATGAATTACGCGCACCCGTTGCTACGGTATTGAGCAATGCCCAAGTTGCCCTGATGCCCCCCGAAGACCCCGTGGAGCAAAGATTGCGGTTGCAAAATATCGCTCAAACTGCTAAGTCCATGAGTACGCTGATCAATGATCTACTTTTTTTGTCGCGTCATAATGGCTCCCTTGCGGAAACCGGATTAAAAGCTGTTGATTTGTGTGAGATATTGCGATCGCTTACCCAGGATTTTGCTACCCAAGCTCCTGCTCAAAATCTCAATTTCGATGCTCACCTTCCAGAGCATCCCATCATGTTAAAAGCTGATGCTAATTTGCTCAAACAAGCTGTAATTAATCTACTGACTAATGCCTTCAAGTACACACCAGCAGACGGAAAGGTGCAATTATATCTTTTTACTCAATCTCACTACGCAATAATTCAGGTGACAGACAACGGGATTGGTATTCCATCTACTGATTTACCACATATATTTGATCGTTTTTATCGTGTCGATACTGTCCGATCTCGCCAAACAGGCGGCTTTGGACTCGGACTTGCGATCGCTCAACAAATTGTGCAACGATACGGAGGGCAAATAACTGTAAATAGCATATTCGGTGAAGGCTCCACCTTTAAAATTAGCCTTCCCCTAAAACTTTGACTATTTCTAAGTAAGTGGGTGGGAACAAACCAAATTATAGTACTAAATGTAAATAGCAATAGTCAACAATACTGCTGCCCCAAAGGCTGCTATTGTCCGAACATGGTTCCAGAGCGTCCAGTTGGTCAGATATCTAGCCCATAGATTTGCAGCCTCAGTGCTATCTGGTTTGGCGATCGCTAGGGCATCATTGAGCGGCACATTGAAGGCGATCGTCACCACAACAGTGCCAACGAGATAAAGCAGACTACCAACCAGTAAATAAACAGCACCGGGTTGATGCCATTTTGATATCGAAGCGATCGCCAGAAATAAGCAAGCCAAAGCTGTTCCAAAGAGCGCCGTCATAAACAACGGATTGATCGCAGTGATATTGATCGACTGCATAGCGGCAATGCCTTCCCTTGGCTGAAGTCGAGCAAGAGCGCTCATTACAAAAGTCGAAAAGGCAAAGAAGACTCCTGCTACAAGTCCGCAGCCCAAGGCAGTGAAAAGTTTTAATGCAAAAGGCAAGTGGTCAACAGTTGTCATAAACCCTCCTAGAGATGACTGATATCATGTCCAGATAATCGCTTACGATAGAAGTAGTGAGTGCAAAGATCACTAATGCCAAAACGAATTAGTGTAGCTACACATATAAGTATTGAAGAGCTAGAACAACGTTACCGTCAAGCTAAAGATGGGATAGAAAGCCATCAGCATCAAATTATTTGGTTAGTAGCACAAGACTACTGCAATCTTTAGTTTCTGGCTCAGTTACATTGATTAATGATGCAGGAGAAGTTACAGCTTTCAACCTTGGTACTGGTTAGAGATAGAAATTGTGTACTCAGACTCCTGGCTTGTCAAACAATAAATAAATGTTAATAACTTAATAGTTATACAACTCTTAATAGTTAAATAATCTTAGGAGAAATAAAAATAGCTGTGATTTGCATCGGCAGTGGTACTTGCTGGATAGAGTAATGCAGATCTTCTCTAAAGCTAGAATAACAATTTTTTCGCTGGCCCTGGCAAGCATCCTGAGTCGGTGACTGCCCAGAAACCTTGTGATTGAACATGAAGGAAGTAACAATGAGTAGCAATCTAGCGATCAAACTGCGCTCTGGAACTCAACAAGCCCACACATCAGCAGAAAATGTGGGATTCATGAAATGTTTTTTGCAAGGAGTTGTGGATAGAGACTGCTTCGCCAAGTTCTTAAGCAACTTGTATTACATCTACAGCGAACTAGAAGCAGCATTAGAGAGCCATGTAGAGCATCCTGTGATTGGTGCAGTTTACTTCCCCGAACTTAATCGCCAATCCTCGCTTGAAAAAGACATGGTGTTCTATTATGGGGATAATTGGAGAGAACAAGTTACAGCCTCACCTGCTGCCCAGAGGTACATTGATCGCATTCGGGAAATTTCTGCTAGTGAACCAGCCTTATTGCTAGGTCATGCCTACACTCGCTACATGGGCGATCTCTCCGGGGGTCAAATGCTACAAAAAGTTGCTCAGTCAACTCTGAAACTCTCTGGCTATGAAGGCACATCCTTTTACAATTTTGAGCAAATTCCTGACAAAAAGGCATTTAAGGATAAGTATCGTCAGGCATTAAATGCATTATCCATTGATGATATAACAGCAGAACGGATTGTTGCAGAAGCTAATAGTGCCTTTGGGTTCAATTTACAGATGGCTCAGGAGCTAGAAGGAAGTTTAATCAAAGCACTCGGCCAAGTCCTGTTTAATAGCCTTACCCGTTCTCATAATTCAGGTAGTACTGAAATCGCTGCGGCTAATTAAGTTTGTCGTTTGTCATTTGTCATTTGTCGTTTGTCATATCTCCACTCCCTTCATTCATTGGAAAGCAACTCAATGGTTTTTCTACTACCTGGTGTCAAGTTTGATCTGGATCTGATTCAAAAGTACGACACTCGCGCACCTAGATACACCAGTTACCCACCGGCTACAGAGTTAAGCGAAACATTCACCGAAACTGATTTTAAGGCCGCGATCGCAGCATCAAATCAACGCAAAACTCCTCTGTCTTTATATTTTCACATCCCTTTTTGCCAAAGTGCTTGCTACTTCTGCGGCTGTAACACGGTAATTTCCAACAACAAAAATATTGCTAAACCTTATGTGGAGTCTTTGATTCAAGACATCAAAAACACCGCAGCTTTAATCGATCAAGACAGAAAAGTGCTGCAAATCCACTGGGGAGGTGGTACTCCTAATTACTTAGAGCGTCACCAAGTAGAAGTTTTATGGAAAAATATAAATCGCTATTTCAACATCGATTCACAAGCAGAAATCTCAATTGAGATTAATCCCCGCTATATCGATAAAAACTATATTTTCTTTCTGAGAGAAATTGGGTTTAACCGTATTAGTTTTGGCATTCAGGATTTTAATCCCCAAGTTCAAGTAGCTGTAAATCGTGTCCAGCCAGAAGAAATGCTCTTTGATGTCATGAGTTGGGTCAAAGAAGCTAAGTTTGAAAGTGTGAATGTAGACCTAATTTATGGTTTACCCTATCAAAACAGCGAGACGTTTCGGGAGACGCTGAAAAAGACGATTGAATTAGATCCTGACCGAATTGTGGTTTTTAACTTTGCTTATGTACCCTGGCTTAAACCGACACAAAAAAATATTCCTCAAGAGGCGCTACCGCCAGCAGAGGAAAAGTTAGAGATTCTGAAAATGACCATTGAAGAATTGACGAATAACCAATACCTATTTATTGGGATGGATCATTTTGCTAAAACTGATGATGAACTAGCGATCGCTCAACGCAATGGCACTCTCAAACGCAATTTTCAAGGCTACACTACCCACGCCGAAACAGAACTCTTTGGTTTTGGTTCCACATCCATCAGTATGCTAGAAGATGCTTATGCCCAAAACCACAAGGAATTAAAGGATTATTATCAGACACTTGCAGCAGGTAGTTTACCTGTTAGTAAAGGCATCAAACTTACTCAAAACGACATCATTAGACGGGATGTAATCATGGGTATTATGTCTCACTTCCAGTTGCATAAGCAAGATATTGAAAATAAATATCATATCAATTTTGATGAATATTTTTCCGAGGAAATAGAGGCATTAAAACCACTAGAAGCCGATGGTCTAGTCAGTTTATCAAAAAATCAGATCCAGATTACAGACATCGGTAGATTATTAGTCAGAAATATCGCCGTAATATTTGATACTCACACCAGAACACGAGAGACAAAATTCTCCCGCGCCATTTGATATCACTTTTGCAAATATTGGCTACTTATTATCCCCTCAATCTACCTTTAAAATAGCGGTTGAGGGGATTTGTTATTTCAATGTATCTCCAAAAAGTTAGATAATATTATTCCATCTCAAGATAGATATAAAAAGCATAAAATAAAACTTGAAAAATATAATTTATTAATGTCTAATCCTATAGCAAATAAAGTCTAGACTTGTGTATTCAGGAATTCCTGATTTGTCTAACATAAATTTTGCTTAACACTTTCATGCTAAAAATGCAAATCACCATCCAAATCTTGATGTAACCTCTTTTGTCTAACTTTTGGATTTAGCATTTATCCCATCTGGTAGAAAGAATTTTAGATGAGAGTTGATAATTTATATACAAGTGAGATTGTTGAGGAAGTTCGTGAGTATTATTGCTTGAGTAGTTTTAGGACTTTTAGCAAGTGCGAGACTTATGTTGGGCTACGCTGACGCTAAGGCTTTACTCCCTTCTCTAACATCATAATTTTTTGGAAGTATCAATCTATGTTTTTTCACAAAAAAGAGCCTATTCGTGCAGTTAACGTTAATGAGCCAAACCCTCGTTTTGCTCAGTTACTTTTAGAGCAGTTTGGCGGCGCTACTGGAGAACTGAGTGCAGCACTTCAATATTGGGTTCAATCGTTCCACGTTGAAAATGCTGGCATTAAAGATATGCTCCAAGACATTGCAATTGAGGAATTCAGCCATTTAGAAATGGTTGGTAAACTCATTGAAGCTCATACAAAAAATGTAGATCAAACCGAGGCTTATAAGAGTACTCTCTTTGCAGTCCGAGGAATTGGGCCTCATTTTCTAGATAGCCAGGGCACTGCTTGGACTGCAAGCTACTTGAATGAGGGTGGAGATGTAGTGCGTGATTTAAGAGCCAATGTTGCAGCAGAAGCAGGCGCTCGTCAAACTTACGAATCATTGATCAAGTTGGCAACCGACAAAGGAACCCAAGAGACTTTAGTGCATCTGTTAACACGAGAAATTTCCCATACTCAGATGTTTATGAAAGCTCTAGATTCACTGGGTAAGTTGACAGATCCATTCTTTGGTAATGTTAAGCCAGATGAAACAGTGGCTCTTTACTACAACCTATCTACAAACGGAAATGGTAAAGATGAGCGTGGCCCTTGGAATTCTGAGCCAACATTTAAATACGTTGCTAATCCTCTAGAAAGCCACTCTTAATTGCATCGATTGCATTTAGAGTGTAGGCTGATTTGAGGTAAAGAGATTTTTCGCAGATTCTTAAAAAGCTCCTAATCATCCGGTAGGTCAATAGCCTACATTCGTTAGTAACTTTTAAGTTGTTTAGCCACATCTCATAAACAAAAATATTCCCGACTTTTTTAAGAGGTCGGGAATTTTAACTGAGTACTTGCCTATTACACTCAATTGAAAATATCTATAAATATTCAGCCACATTGAAAAGAGCGATCGCGCTCATCAATATCTACATCAACATTTCTGATTTCAGAAATTAATTCAACTCAAAATCATCAAAACTCAGAATTAGGAGATTGACTTGTGATTGTCAACGCTACGCCAAATGGTTGGGAAGTCATTTATCATCGTGCCCATGCTCTATTAGCAGCTCAACTGGCGGGACAATGGCGACGTAAAGATGCTCCAGCAAGGTTATATGAAACGATGGCTGCAATTTCCCATCACGATGATCTAGAAAAAGAGTGGGAAGAAGATATTCTGACTGAAGCGGGTGTGCCACAGGATTTCACCCTCAACTCAAATGCCGATGCAGATGCCGGTGTCGAGAAATTGGCTGATCTGGCAAAGAATGCCCTTTACCGTGGACGATGGGTGGCTCTATTAATTTCCATGCACATCAGCCGTTTAAATGAGCCAAGGCGGGGAAAGTCTTCAAAACTAGACAAAGTTTTGGATGAACAACTTCAAAATCAGCAACGTTGGCGCAAAGAATTGAAGATCAAAAAGGAGGAAGTTGATGCAGCCTATGCATTTATGCAATGGTGCGATCGCCTTTCTCTCATATTATGTCAGCAGGAACTACCTAAAGATGAGCGGTTTTTAGAGATTAGCAAGGGTCCTGAAGGTCAGCGCTATGACATCATGCAGCGCAGTGATAACTTGGTTGTTGTCAAACCCTGGCCTTTCCAAGACGATAAATTCACAGTCAACGTCGAAGCTTGCGACCTCTCCCAGGTAAAATTTGAAAGTAGTAGCGAACTAACTCAAGCACTACAAGAAGCCCCCATCAAGGTACTAGAGTGGACATTCGTTAAGAGTTAGAGTTGTTGGCGCTATAGTCTTTGGAGACGCGATAAATCGCGTCTCTACATGAGGGTTTTGTTGCTCATTCTAATCTGTCTCCTGCCTCCTTCAAGCAGGATTCCAACTGCCGTGGAAACTAGGGGGAATGACACTCGGTAATCCAAGTTTGCAGACGGGTTCTGCATCTAGGCGATCGCTATCAAATACCCAAACTTCACTACTATGAGAATTACCATCGTAGATCACGGTTAAAATCCAACTCTGATCAGGGTTTTGGGCATCTTGCACAGGTAGTGCTTCTGAATTATAAAGATTTTGTGGAAAGTTTGTTTCGACAAGGGTTTCGGTTTGGTGATCGAAGCGGGCGATCGCATTTACTAGTTCTTGTCCTACATCTGTTCCTTGGCGGAATGAAGAAAAATATGTATACCGAGAGACTTGCCCCACATTTTGCTGTGGTACAGTTGGTAGCTCACAATGTCTGTCTACGATTCGCTCAATGGTGGTAACTTTGCCAGTTTGGGGCTGAAGATGTATTCGTGATAATGTACTTTGAGCAGGGGTGTGAGTTTCACCTGTAGGTACTTCCTTAAAATACCGATTTACTTGAAAGTCTTCGTAGCGAGCAATATCTACAATCAGTGAGCCGCTAGCATCTAGATAACCGTTGACAAAATGCCACTGAAACCAAGGTTCGGCTTCACTGCGACTCACTAGAGATAATGTCTGGCGATCGAAGACTAAAATTTGAGTTCCTAGTTGAGGTTGCCACTCTAGTGCATCACTATAGTTTGTTCCTAACAATACAGGAAAAAAATTCAGCCGCACTGGGGGAATGCAAAATACAAGATATTGTCCTGCTAAAACAAAATCATGCACCATTGGTATGCCATCAAGAGAATATGCTGCTTTTTGGATAATTTTGCCAGTGGAATCGCTCTTATAAATATTGAGTTTGGTATTCAATCCTGGAGTGATCCCAAAGTTGAAAATCTCCCCTGTTTTCCCATCACACTTGTAGTGTGCAGAATAGGATAATCCTTTACTTAACCCGCCTAAATCATCTTCGCCGTAGGTTTCTAAAGTTTGCAAATCCAAGGCGTGGGGTTTACCGGCTTCCCACAGTGCTAAGAGTTTATCTGGAAGTGCGATCACCGAGGTATTTGCAGCATTTTTCACTGGTTTGAGCCATTGATTCCAAAAAGCTCCTGGTGCAGTCATACCATAGTTACTGTAGAGCAGTTTAGCTGCTGCGGCTTCTTCTTTGTAGCCAGCAGTTTGCACATAGCGATAAACTGCGGTAGCTCCTGCATCGCTAAAATGGACAGCGAGAATTGCCCCATCTCCATCGAACCAGTGCCCCATAAGCTTACCGCCACGTTCTAGCCGTGCGGGGCCATTACGGTAGAGTGTGCCACGTAAGCCATCGGGGATTTTACCAGAGATAACTGATAATTGGGTAAGAGGAAATTCTGTTGCAGGTTTAGCGATCGCACCTGCCCAAGCTTTTTTTGTTGATTCTTTACTGATTGTAGGCATCTTAAATAATGTTACTCTGTTCCGGCAATTACCCAATTGAGGGGACGGACTACCGCTTCAAATAAAATTCCGATGACTGTGAGTAAAAACTGTTAATCTAAGATTCCGTTGCTTTGCAAAATCTAGCTCGAAAGGGTATACCACAAGGTAGGCCCCTAGAGATATCTTGGCTTGTGGTTGGAGATGCATATGTCCTTTGTTCCTTTACATATTCACAGTGACTACAGTCTGCTCGATGGAGCAAGTCAGCTACCAGAGTTAGTGAATCAAGCGATCGCACTGGGGATGAAAGCGATCGCTCTTACCGATCATGGTGTCATGTATGGCGCTGTTGAACTGATCAAAATTTGCCGTAGTCAAAATATTAAGCCGATTATCGGCAATGAAATGTATGTAATTAACGGCGATATCGAGAAACAAGAACGCCGTCCCAAATATCATCAAGTAGTTTTAGCTAAAAATACCAAAGGTTACAAAAACTTAGTCAAAATAACTACAATTTCTCACCTTAAAGGTGTTCAAGGTAAAGGAATTTTTTCTCGTCCT
>JBGTMK010000078.1:0-3812 GCA_041743605.1 Nostoc sp. | reverse complement strand
TTATCATATTTTTTCAGCTTTTAATTATTTATATACAATCAGTGTTTATGAAATCCGTACAAAAATATAACTATTTTTAGCTTGGCAATATATAGATTGTGTAAGTAAGATTCATCTAAAAGTTTTGAATGAATCATTAATATTTATTCTCCGTATTATTTTTTACTTATTTATAATGAAAAATGGTAAATATTAATACAAAATTATTTGATATAAATTTATTCTAAGAGGTTGTTTGAAAAGTCCTCTTGTCGGTATCAAAAGTTTTAGATCCCCCTAAATCCCCCTTAAAAAGGGGGACTTTGACTCAAGTTCTCCCCTTTTTAAGGGGGGATCAAAAGTGCCTAAAGTTACAGAGAGAAACTTTTCAAACATCCTCTAAGTGGTTTTTACTTTCCCTATATACCTTTGGGCTTCCTTGACTTCCAGGTATAATCTATGTTGTAGTCGGTATTCTCTAGTTAAGAAAAACACAGACTTTAATTCCTTGTTGACGTTGGCAGATAAATAGTTTATAAATTGGTGTTCTATAAAAATATTATTGGTAATGTGAATTCGTAAATTATCGTGATTTAGGTTTTCATAAAAAAGCTGTAGAAAAACATATCCATCTTTCTATCTTCATCGGAAGCATGAGATTTTCATATTGTTATTCAAAAATTCTCAAAAAATTATAGGACACACATTAAATGGAAAGTAAAAAAAATAATTTTGATTCATCCTCTGCATCTATTCTCACTCTGGGATTAGGCTGGTTTCCCAAAAGTCCTGGAGGATTAGAAAGATATATTTATGAACTAACTCATAAATTAGCAGCAAATAAAGACCAGGTTGAATTATGTGGAGTCGGTTTACCAGAGGATGAAATAAATTCAACCATTAAGCTGACTAACTTAGCTTCTGTTGATAGTCCTATTTGGCAAAGATTATGGTCAATACGAAGTAATTTTCAGAAAACAAGAACAAGCAAACCGGATGCTATTAATCTGCACTTTGCGTTATATAGCTTTCCTATTTTAGATATTTTGCCAAAGGGAGTACCAGTTACTTTTAACTTTCATGGCCCTTGGGCTTCTGAGAGTCAGCAAGAGGTAGTTAATAAAAACCTTAGTCTTTTGATCAAACACTGGCTAATAGAACAAAAGACTTATAATCGCTGCGATCGCTTCATAGTTTTGAGCAAAGCATTTGGTAAAATTCTACATGATAAATATCAAGTACCGTGGAGCAAAATTAATATTATTCCTGGTGGAGTTGATATTAACTGGTTTCAGCCCAATTTATCACCCCAGGAGGCTTGTGCAAAGCTAGGCTGGCCTAGTAATCGCCGGATAATATTTACATCTCGCCGCTTAGTACATCGAACCGGTGTTGACAAATTGTTGCAAGCACTGGCTATAATTAAGCCCAGAATACCAGATGTTTGGCTAGCGATCGCAGGTCGTGGTCACATTCAAGCCGCACTACAACAACAGGCTACAGAATTAGGACTAGATGACAACGTTAAATTTTTAGGTTTTCTACCTGATGAACAATTACCTATAGCTTACCAAGCTGCTGAATTGACTATTATGCCTAGTCAATCTTTTGAAGGATTTGGATTAGTAATAGTTGAGTCTCTAGCCTGTGGTACTCCTGTTTTATGTACTCCAGTTGGAGGAATGCCAGAAATTTTATCAGAATTTTCACCCGATTTAATTACTACTTCAACAGAAGCCTCAGCCATTGCTGAAAAATTAGAGCAAGCACTATTGGGAAATATCCCCATACCTTCACGAGAAGCCTGTCGCCAGTATGCAACTACACACTACGATTGGAATCAAATTGCCCAACAAGTACGCAATATTTTATTAGCTTAAACAATTGATTGTAATAGATTACAAGGGTGCTACGTGGGTAAAACTAGATAAAATAGAGGTTTTATGAGAATTCTTTTCTTAGACCAAAGTGGTAAACCAGGTGGTGCCGAATTATGTTTAATAGATATTGCTAAACCTTATGGCGATCGCGCTTTGGTAGGTTTATTTGCAGATGGACCATTTAAAAATTTACTACAGCAAAATCATATTCCAGTAGAAGTTCTCGCTACTCAAGTAATCCAAGTTCGCAAAGAAAGCAGTTTGCTACAAGGATTCAAGAGTTTGAGACAACTTGCACCTCTGATTACTAAGGTAGTTAAAAAAGCCCGTGAATACGATTTAATCTATGCCAATACTCAAAAAGCATTAGTTGTAGGAGCATTAGCAAGTTTTTTCAGTCGTCGTCCTCTGGTTTACCATTTACATGATATTCTTTCCCCAGAACATTTTAGCCAAACTAATCTTCGCATTGCTGTTAACTTAGCTAATCGTTTTGCATCATTAATAATTGCTAATTCCCAAGCTAGTAAGATAGCCTTTGTGCAAGCAGGAGGACGCTCAGATATTATTGAGGTTGTTTATAATGGCTTTGATCCAAAAACTTATCAAACTGATGAGTCCGAAATTAAGCAACTACAGCAACAATTAGGATTACAAGGAAAATTTGTAGTCGGACACTTTAGCCGTCTTGCACCTTGGAAAGGGCAGCATATTTTAATTGATGCTCTTGCTAAATGCCCGCCAAAAGTGACAGCAATTTTAGTCGGTGATGCACTGTTTGGTGAACAAGATTACGTCCAAAAGTTACATCAACAAGTTGCCCAACTAGGACTAGAAAACCGCGTCAAATTTTTAGGATTTCGTTCTGATATTCCCCAGTTAATGACAGCTTGTGACTTGGTGGCACATACCTCTACTTCGCCAGAACCCTTTGGTAGAGTGATTGTTGAGGCGATGCTATGTGGAAAACCTGTAGTTGCAGCAAAAGCTGGGGGTGCAATGGAATTGGTAGAACATGGACTTAATGGTTTTCTAGTGACACCAGGAGAACCCCAGGAACTTGCACAAGTAATTATCACCTGTCTTCAGGAGACAGAAATAACTGCAACTATAGCTAATAATGCTCGCACTATGGCTAGTGGGCGTTTTGATGTGGCAATTATTAATCAGCAAATCGCCCAACTGCTGTCCCACAGATTTTAGTGGTCTATCGCATTAAATATGGTGAGTTCGTAGTAAGCACTTCAGTGCTTAAAAATTCAGGACTAAAGTCCTGACTACGAACTTAGTGATGCAGATATTCTAGGCGATCGCACGCATCGCATTAAGCCACTTCCCGCAGCTGTGGTTGTGATGGTACACTCACCTCTGGAAATGAAAGCGATAGCTGTTCGGCTTGAGGTACTGCGGCTTGCTCCAAAACTTGAACTTCGATATTCACGCTCACTAAATAACTACCTGTATCTGCACCAACAGCTTCGGCAATGAGTTTAGCAATGTCTGGGCGTTTGGCAGTCAGTGGGTCACGTAAAATACATCGATCCCATTCATGCTTGGCAGTCGGATTGAGGTTGAGAATATAATGCTTCATCATCGAACTAACCCTTGAATCCATCTTCCAGAAGGTTTTCACAGAGCCATTATGCATTTGGCTAGGCTTTGTGGACGCTCTCTTTATTATAGTATATTTGTACTATTTTGCCAAGTTAAGACTTTATCCTGCCTAAATTCCCTCAAACAGTAGTATTGGATTTTGGATTAATAACTGGGCATTGGTACTGATTATTAATTATTTTCCTCTTCCCCATTCCCCATGCCCAATGCCCTATTCCCAATTTTTAATTTACGGCTTTACAAAAACCACGCCATAAGCGTCTGGGGAAAGATACTCTTTAGCTGCTTGCATTAAGTCTGTTGCATCTTGACTCTGAATTATCGCTGGGTAGTTAAAGG
>JBGTMK010000077.1:0-7071 GCA_041743605.1 Nostoc sp. | reverse complement strand
TAGGGGAATTAGGGCAAGGTGCCAATTTATCATTGCTGATACCTAAATTATTCGGTCGTTTGCCAGCAAAAACCATAATTATGTATCCGGATAAGTGAATAAGTATACTCTCACACATTTGTGTGAATCACTGTAATACTTTGCCGTAATCGCAGCTTCTGGCAAATAACAGATTCACTAAAACATTGGTGATGCGTTCGCCTCTGGCGTTGGCGAAGCCATCGCTCTATGATTCGTTAAGTATCGTCTAGGCGAAGACAGATTATGACGCAAACAATTTCAATCAACGACTCTGGGCGCTTGCAACTCACGCCGTTAGAAATCCCATCCCGTCTGCTGTTGGGGCCAGGGCCATCCAATGCCCATCCCACAGTTCTCCAGGCGATGAATACCTCACCTGTTGGGCATCTTGACCCAGCATTTCTTGAACTCATGGATGAAATTCAGTCGTTGCTACGCTATGTATGGCAAACAGAAAACCCACTCACCATTGCAGTCAGCGGTACGGGAACAGCCGCAATGGAAGCAACTATCGCCAATGCTGTTGAACCCGGTGATGTGGTTTTGATTGGTGTAGCTGGTTACTTCGGTAATCGCCTCGTGGATATGGCTGGACGATATGGTGCTGATGTGCGAACCATTACCAAACCTTGGGGACAAGTTTTCAACCTCGATGAACTTCAAACTGCCTTAAAAACTCATCGTCCGGCTATTTTAGCTTTAGTTCATGCCGAAACCTCCACTGGCGCACGTCAACCATTGGAAGGAGTTGCTGATTTGTCTCGTGAATTTGGCACTTTGCTATTAGTGGATACGGTGACAAGTTTGGGTGGTGTTCCCTTGTTTTTGGATACTTGGGGAGTTGACTTAGCCTATAGTTGTAGCCAAAAAGGGTTAGGTTGCCCGCCTGGTGCCTCACCCTTTAGCATGAGTGCGCGTGCAGTTGATAAATTGCAACAGCGCCAAACAAAGGTTGCAAACTGGTATTTAGATATGTTGTTGCTGGGCAAGTATTGGGGCGCTGAACGCACCTATCACCATACAGCACCCATTAATTTATACTATGCATTACGGGAAGCACTACGTTTGCTTGCAGAAGAGGGGTTAGCAAATTCCTGGCAGCGGCATCAAAAGAACGTAGAGTATCTCTGGGAAGGGTTGGAGAGTTTAGGACTGAGTATGCATGTTGAGCAAGAGTATAGACTGCCAACGCTTACCACTGTCTGCATTCCAGCAGGGGTAGATGGTAAAGCGATCGCACGCCAGTTACTCAATGAACATAATATTGAAATAGGCGGTGGTCTTGGCGAACTAGCGGGTCTTGTTTGGCGCGTCGGATTGATGGGCTTTAATAGTCGTAAAGAAAGTGTTGACCAACTTTTAGCAGCGCTACAGCAGGTTTTACCTAAGTAGTTTTGATATATGGTGCGTTAACAGTAGCTTAACGCACCTGAGAAAAAGAGCATCGGGCTAACTTTACTGCGAGAAAAAACCAACAACTAGCAGAGGCAAAAGTATTAAGACAGATACAATCAAAACGAGGGTTGCCGGCTCAATTTTAATGTGGTTATTTTGTGGGTCGCGCATTTGGCACTATCTCGAACAATAAATATATTAACCAAGCCTAAGTGATGGTTACTTTTTTTCCAAGCCCAATGAGGTTTAGAAGTGTAAACTTTTTAGCCCATCAGCTTATTTCTTCCAAGGCAATTTAGTACCCATTTCAGTTAATGCTGAGAAGATAAGATAAAGAATGAGTAACCCAGCAGCCGCAAAGAAAGCGAGTAAATCGTTATCCATAAATGCCCCACGCTAAAACTTCGCTAATCATAGCGGAATCATCTAATCTTTAGCATTTTTCTGAGTCTACAATCTTTGATCTTCTGGGTGCAAACTGTACCAGCTATACCAGTGACGAACTGCTAGCCAAACCGCTGAAAGCAAACCCGCTAAACTAAGGGTAAGACCGCTGAATGGTACTAATAATCCAAAAATGGGTAAAACTGCTCCAGCAATAGTGGCGACGATCGCAGCCAGAGAAGCACTGCGACTGCCTCCTAATCCCCATGTTAAAATTAGTAAGATGATGGAAATTAAAGTCCAAGCCAACTGAGCATTGATAACGCGAGCTAGATAGGTCAAAGTCAATAGACAAGCAAAGAAAATACTACCAGCGATCGCTACATTTTTGAAACTCATTGGTAGTGACAAATATAACAACAATATCCACCATAAAAATATTGCTGGCGCTAGCAATAAAAGACGCGGGATTACCCCCGTGTTACCAATAGGCTCGGTGTTGGTAAATACTCCAAATGGATTTTTGACTGAAACATTATCGTCAAAATTCCAAGTAAATTGCGTACTGCGTCCGTCAGATTTAATTTCATCAGGTTCAATACCACTGGCAAAATTAGCCGGAGCAAAGTTAGCAGTTGCTATAAGGCGGAAGTTAGATAGCATCTGTCCCCCTGCACTATAAACCCAGCGAGGCCCGCCTCTAGCCTGATATGTGACTCGAAAGGTGGTTTCTTCCCCTGGTTGCAGCCGGAAGGGAAAACCATAGTCTCCCGGATTGGTTGGTTGTAACCTAGTCCCATCACGCTCGATTTTGTAGCTCTTAAGCAGTATGGAGCCGTTGGGTGGTGGTACTTCAAAGAAAAAATTATTAATATCCTTGAGTTGGTTAACTACTTTATAATCAGCAGTATAATCTGCGCGATAAATTGAGCTACGACCTGGAACATCTACACTTTGGTCAAGCTTGACTTGAATTTGCGAACCAGCCAGCATTAAAAAGCGATTGATCTCTCGCGTCTCATTTACCTTAACTATTTTGCCATCAACTTGAGTGGTGTATGAGTATGGCTCTCGGATAGAGTAGCGGACTTGAGGCGCAAATTGTTCGAGCTTTTCACCTGCAACACTTTCAGCCACTTGAGCCACCTTTGCTTGTTCCCAGTGGTGATAGCGATTGCTTAAAGTTGAACAGAGAAAAAATCCTGGTACTAACAGAACTAATACTAGAGTTAAATGCTGCAATCCCCGCAACAGTTGGGAATAACGAACAGCCCATTCGCCAATAAATATAAGTTGTTCAGGCTGACTTCGACGCAGGGAAAAACTGATCAGTGCGATCGCAATTCCCAAAGCTACGATCAAAAATACTAACAATAATGAAGCTTTGAGCGCCTCGGTTCCAAATTGAACAAGCTCAATCGGATGCGTCAAATCGGGTAATCCGGGAATACCTTGAGCAGAAGATGACATTGGTTGATTTTTGCAGAATTTGGAGAACCAGACCAATAAAATCTCTTAAAAGTTTCTGGAAAGAGGTATAAATTATTATCCTATTTGGTGACAGTTCCCAATCCCCAATCCCCAATTCAACTTTGTATTTTCAGAATTTCCTGTAATTTATTCTCATAAAAAAATTCCTTTTCTCCCATCGCTGGAACTAAATCAGTTAACCAGGTTGCTTTCTCGTCATAACGTGCAAAGAAAGGGCGTTTACACCAATTGGGATCGCGTCCTTGCAAAAAAGAAAGTACAAATACTTTCTCGCCATAAATCTCAGTTACGCCATCCACTGCAACTTTACCCGGTAGTGCTGACATGACTGGGCCACGAGCTGTCCGAGCTAACCCAGACACTTTTTGTATTGCTGCTTGATAAATTTCCCAAGCTCGAATAATTGGTACTTCAAAGCAATGTTTTGCTCCAGTATCTCGTTCCATAAACATATAGTAGGGAATGCAACCAAGACGAACTTGTTCTTTCCACATCTTTATCCATACTTGCGGAGAATCATTAATTCCCCGCATGAGTGGCCCTTGAGTGCGAATCTGTGCGCCTGTACTACGAATGCGTTGGAGCGCTGCTTGAGCAATTTCAGTTTTAATTTCTGTCGGATGATCGTAGTGCGCCATAATCGACAGGTGTTTGCCTGAACTAGTCACTTTCTCAAACAAACGTAAGATATCATCAGCATCTTCATCTGTAACAAAGCGATAAGGCCAGTAAGCGATCGATTTAGTACCAATCCGAATTGTCTGGATATGTTCAAAATCAGAAGTTAGCAGTGGTTCAATATATAAAGCCAGATGTCTAGCTTTCATCGTCATTGGATCTCCGCCAGTAATTAAAACATCTGTGACTTCCTGATGTTGGCGGAGATACTCTTGGAAAAGTCCTGATTCACGGGTAGCAAATTTCATTCCGTCCATCTTCACAAACTGCGGCCAACGGAAGCAAAATGTGCAATATGCGTGACAAGTTTGGCCTGCTGTCGGAAAAATTAAGACTGTTTCGGGATATTTATGTTGAATTCCTGGTACTTGTTTTCCATCTAAAGTGGGAATATTGTGTTTTGCTTGTCCGGCTGGATGAGGATTGAGTTGCGATCGCATCGTATTTACTACTTGACGCAGTTCTTCTGGTGTAGAATTTTGCAGATGCCAAATAACCTTGTCTAGAGATTCAGGAGCCAACATTTCTTTTTGAGGAAAGGTAAGGCGAAAGATGGGATCATCGGGAATATTCTCCCAGTCAATCAATTCCTCTACTACGTAATTATTGACACGGAACGGCAATACTTGAGCAACTGCTTTCATTGCCAAGCGGTCTGCTGTTGAAAGTTTTCGCAGTTGAGGCAGCCGATCTATATCTTTAATTTCATATAGCTCAATTTTTTTAGGTTTAAGTTGTGACATTTAATTATTATTTTTAATTTATATAAAATACAAAAATTATCTGGGAACTATAATAAGAACAAGTTTGTTTTGGTAAATCATCCAACCGATATAATTTGGCATAATGGCAATCCTCACAAAAAAATAATGAGATTTAACAAAAAGAAACTAATACACATTTAAAATAGTGCAATTAAAGAGCATTATTATTAATTAGCCGATTAATCTTCAATAGCACCCAATTCTTTAAGTGTATTTTTTTGTTCTTCCCCTAGGCCGGAAATACCCTTGATATTCATTCCTTCATAAGGTCTTTTTGACATGAGTGTTTTGATACACTCTCCAGTTTCGACATTCCATTGCTTAATAGCTCCATCCTGGGAACCACTATACAAAGTTCCATCAGAACTAAAGGTAACAGAACGAACCCAATTATTATGTCCTTGCAAAATAATTAGACGTTTACCTGTGTCAACATCCCAAATTTCAACAGTGTGATTAACACAAGCACAGCCAATAATCTTACCATCAGGACTAAAAGCAACAGAACGTATCCAATCGTTATTGACTAAAATTTTGGAACATTCGCCAGTCTGAACATCCCATAGCCGTACTGTTTTGTCATCACCGCCACTAGCTAATAGCCCTCCAAATTGTCCTTGAAAAGCAACAGACCATATTCGCATAGTATGCCCTTCTAAAATGCGAATACATTCCCCTGTATGAACATTCCATAGCCTAACAGTTTGATCATCACTTCCACTAGCGAGGATTTCACCATCAGGGCTAAAACTGATAGACTGCACCCAATTTGTATGCCCGTGTAATGTTTCAAAGCATTGGCCAGTCCGAATATTCCAGAGCTTAATGTTGCAGTCAATACTGCTACTAGCCAGAATTTGACCATCATAACTAAAAGCAATAGAGCGGATGCGATCGCTATTTTGCAAAACTTTCACGCACTGTCCACTCAGAGTATCCCAAAAGCGGATAGTTTGGTCATCACCGCCGCTAGCTAATAGTCCCCCAGGAAGCGGGCTAAAAGCAACAGACCAAAGGCGGCCAGCGTGTCCTTCCAAAGTGCTGATACATTGGTCAGTCTCAACATCCCATAGCCTGACGGTTTTATCATCATTACTACTAGCAATTATCTTCCCATCTGGACTGAGGGCTAAATCGTGTACCCAATTAGTGTATCCTTGCAAGATTTGAATACATTGATAAGTCTCAATGTCCCAGAACCGAACGGTTTTGTCATAGCCACCACTAGCAAGTGTTTTTCCATCGGGACTAAATGCAACAGAGAGAATAGAATTACTGTGCCCTTCTAAAGTTTTTAATAATTTCCCCGTTTTAACATCCCAGAGTTTCACAGTTTTGTCATCGCTACAACTGGCAATAATCCCTCCTCCTTCTGAAGAAGAGATGGGACTCAAGGCTATAGAATGGATTAAATTGGTGTGTCCTGACAAAGTGTTTAATAACTTCCCTGTTTTAACATCCCAGAGTTTCACAGTTTTGTCATCGCTACAACTAGCAAGTATTTCCCCATCAGAACTAAAAACTACAGACTGGACTAATTTGGTATGTCCCTCAAGAGTTTTCAAACATTTACCTGTTTTTACATCCCAAAGCCTAACAGTTTGGTCAGCACTACCACTAGCGAGTATTTTTCCATCAGGACTAAAGGCAACAGAACGAACAAAATCATTATGATCTTCTAAAATTTCCCAGCATTTTTGGGTATCTAAATCCCAGAGTCTAATGGTTTTATCACTACTAGCGCTGGCGACAATTTTGCCATCATGACTGAAGGCAACAGACCTGACCCAGCTATTATGTCCATCAAGTTTCATCAGTTGTTTTTGGCTATCAACATCCCAAATTTTCACAGTATGATCATCACTACAACTGACTAAAGTTTTACCATCGGGACTAAAAGCAACAGTTCTTACCCAGTTATCATGTGCCTTCCAATGAAATAGTTGCTCACCATAAGTAGCTTGCCAAAAGCTAATCCGACCATCAGCGTCACCTGTTGCAACAATTTCTCCATTAACAGGATTAAATGCTACTGACAAAATACTATCAAATATTCCTGTAAATACAGATTTAGATAAGTCAGAGTTAGCAAAGTTGACATTATGCAAGTTTACACTTACTAGGTATGCTTGCCATATCTTAAAATTGGAAAAATCACACCCAGCTAAGTCAATACCCAAATGACAAAGGAGGTTAATAATATTACCACCAGCATAGTCTGATGTCAGAGGAATATTTACTCGTAGCAATTCTATTATATTTAATAAATGTTCTTTAATCCGGTCTTTATTACCAAATGGATTAATTAACTTTTTAATTACTGGTTCCAAAATTAAAC
>JBGTMK010000076.1:0-7606 GCA_041743605.1 Nostoc sp. | reverse complement strand
CTAATGATTATCATTCTTATAAAGATGCTAACTTTTGTTTTTTTGGAATATTTTATTCTTTGGAAGTCCCTTAGTGTTAATGCAACTAGGGTAGAAGCGAGAATTGATAGCAAATACGCCATTCCCATCGGCGTAAAAATGCGACCTTCCACCCCAGACAGGACGAAAATCGGTGCAAAGACTACTGCGATAATGACAGTGGAGAATAAAACACTAACACGTACCTCTACTGAACCGTCAAACACTACTTGTAAAGGATTTTTCGGGTTGCCAGCTATTTGGTTTTCCCGCAATCGGCGGTAGACGTTTTCCATATCAACGATCGCATCATCTACCACTGAACCAATAGCAACTACCAGTCCACCCAAGGTCATTGTATTAATGCCCTGTCCAGTCCAACTCAGAATAATCATGCCTAACAATAACGACAGAGGCAAGGCGCTGAGGCTAATAATTACCGTGCGCCAGTTCATCAAAAAGATAATTAGGATGACTGAAACGATAATGATGCCATCCCGCAGAGCTTCCTCAACGTTTTTAACTGAAGCCTCAATAAATAAATCTTGATCAAAGGTTTTAGTAAACTTAACATCCTGCGGTAGCCCTGGTTTAATCTCCTCCATTGCTGCTTCCACAGCTTTGACTACAGTGGGTGTATCTGCGGCTGGCTGCTTAGAGACAGTTAAAATTACTGCTCGTTTGCCCTGAAATAGTCCATCTCCTCGTCTTAGTCCTGGGCCAATTTTGACTTCTGCTACTTGTTCCAGTAATACGGGTGTACCTTTAACCGCCTTGATAACCGAACGCTTGAGTTGATTAATTGACTCTATTCGCCCAATTCCCCGAATTAGTGTTTCTTGGTCAGGAGTAATCAAAAATCCTCCCGGCACATTAACGTTAGCATTCTGCGCTGCTTGAGTGACTTCTGGCAGGGAGACATTATAGGCTTTGAGCTTGTCTGGATCTACCAAGACTTGATATTGCCGCTCATCGCCTCCATAAAGAAATACGTTGCTCACCCCTGGTACAGCCAGCAAGCGATTTTTTACGTCCCAGTTGACAATGCGCCACACCTCCATCATGTCGGTGCTTTGGGAGGAAAAAGCGTATTTGACAGCCCATCCCAAGGGCGAGTTAACAGGCAGAATTTCCGGTTGCTCTACCCCTTGTGGTAGTTTCACCCCTTGTAATCGCTCTGTTACTAGTTGACGAGCGCGGTATATATCAGTATCCCAGCTAAAGACAGTTTTAATAGCAGAAATCCCAATAGCAGATGAAGACCGAAGAGATTCCAGTCCTGGTGTGCCATTAATCGCACTTTCAATCGGGCGAGTCACCAAAGACTCGATTTCTTCTGGTGCTAAACCAGAAGCTTGAACTTGAATTTCTACTTGGGGAGGAGCAAAGGCAGGAAATACGTCGAGCGGCATTTGTGTGATGACGCGCAATCCCCACAGACTAATGATTATAGAGGCAGTAACGATTAGCCACCTTTGCGCGATCGACCATTTAACAATGGAATTGAGCATTTTTGAGACAATTCAAGGGTTTTTTGCTTGACGATACAGTGAATCCATCTGGAATAATCTGTAGTTTTGACAGTTTGGCACTGTATCTAATGTCTCAAATGAAGATGAAATCAGGATGAAATTAGGGTTGAATATTTGTGATAAGCTAAAAATTCGGTAGATGTTACCGTGAGTAAATGTATCACCCTTGGTAAAAAATGCTTTTACTCCCTATTAGCAAACCTTTTTTTGGATTAAGTTGAGCAATAGAGGTAAGTGATGGCAAAAGGAAAACGTAGGAGTGGAAAAGGGTTTGGTAAACCACTTAAGTCACCACATCTCGATAGCTCATTAAATTTTGAAGAATTAGTTAACGGGGATCAAATTTTAGTAGCGAACGTAATCACCAACGAAATTAAAGGGCTTGGAGATGCCTTTACATTTATAAAATATAACGAGTTGACTGACGAATTATCAGATTTTAGGTCAGCTATTGCTACCGCATTTGACTCCTCATTGATTAGACTGGCGAAGCGGCGACGAATTGAAGAAGGTAAGGGTTTACTAACTCTGACTCCAAAACGTTATCGTCAAGAATGGGGGCTTAGTGATAGTTCTGACGGTGAAATAGTTTTTAATTGGTGGACTTTACCAGAGTTGAAAGTTGCTCAAGAACGGAGCTACATATTTGGTGGAACCCGAATTCTTGCCAGATTAACAGAATCTCTAATTATGCATTCTCAAGAAAGGTTTCCGGTTATCTACCACGCTGTTCCATGTACAAGTGGAAATGACCAGGTAAATTATATGCATCTCATGTTTACCGTTCCACTCAGTTCCAACGAAGCAGCAGAATTTCTTAGTGTTAATATAATTGAACGTGAAACTACACCTTTAACAGAACTTTTACCTCCTATTTCCTAAAAAGTCGCTTAATAACAAACAATACTATGTCTAAAATCCGTATTGGCAATACTATAGTTAAAAGTAATGAAAAGTTAAGACAAATACAATCACAAGTTTTTACTAATTATGGCTATCAAAAAGTGAATGATTTTTTGCTCAATGATAGCAGAGATTTTAGAGTTGTATTTGATATGTTATGGGAAAAATATCATAGTCAGCCCAAAATTTTTTATGATTCTACCTTAATAAAGGTACTAGAGGAATCGAAATCATTTAAAAAGTTTATACTAGCCGTTAATATACAAACAATTTCTCAGATGAGAATTCCTTTTGATAAATTTTATATCCCGTGCTTAAAAGAATGTTATCAGAATTATGAGACTCATAAAGAAACAGGTGCTAGAGGTTGGGTAGTCGGTGTTATTCCTTTTCTCGGTGCTACTTACCCTGAACGTCGAAAATTTTTATCGAATTTAATTGACTCTTTAGATATTACAGAAAATATTAATTCAGGAAGAATTATTTATTTAGATAAGCATCTAGCTTTAACTTATAAACAAGATGATTCTAAAAACCAAGCGTTAGGAGAACTATTGTTTGCAGCAAGACGTTCTGAAGATTTATGGTCTTTTGATCAAACAGATGTTTTTGTACCTGTAAAATCGTTACGTCAAGCTAAAATTGCTTTAGCTAATTACCAAGGTAAGCCCCGTAAAGGAGAATTAGTAGGAAACGATTCTGCACGTTTTTCCAGATTTTTAGGCTTGGATATTAGAGATAGCTATGCATATATGCCTGGCTATGAAGAATTAGTTAATTATAAAGGAAAAGGCTTCCAAAAACGATAATCAATTATTACTCGCTACCACTAATACCAATTCTCCATAAAGATACACAACGAACGTTATTGAAGGTTTTACTCTAGTGATTGCCCTTACCTCAATCTCTATAGCTTCAGCATTGTAATACATATCATCAGCCACAAAAATCCAACACCATATCCTGCAATTACATCTGTAGACCTTTTAGAATTATGGCTCAGGTGATAGCTGAAAATACAGTCGAAAAATGTGGAATTTAATGCATGGATTCTTTGCTCAATTCCAAAGGATTCTAGAAGATAAATTTCCTGTGATATTTATCATCGCTCAAAAACTGCTTTTGTGTACTTTGCCATCCTCTACAACTGACGTAATACGCTTAGGTAGCAAGAACTTACCAAACTTGGCATATAAAGCTGGTAAAACCATTAAAGTTAACGCCGTAGAAGTAAACAATCCACCCAACACAACTATCGACAATGGTTGTAAAATTTCTTTTCCAGGGCCACTCTCAACTACTAGAGGTGCTAATCCTAAAGCAGAGGTAAAAGCTGTCATCAAAATGGCATTCAGACGTTCCATTGACCCTTTAATAAGAACATCTTTAAGTGGTATACCCTCAGTAATTTTGGTGTTGTAATTATCCACAAGTAACAAACCATTGCGGGTAGCAACTCCAAATAGAGTTATAAAACCAACCAAAGATGCAATGGAAATAACACCACCAGTTAAAGCTACTGAAAATACTCCCCCCACCAACGCCAAAGGCAAATTAATCATAATCATGGCGGTAGAAGGGATAGATTTGACTGACAGGTACATGATGACTGTAATTGCCACAAAGGCGATCGCACTCGAAATTAAGATATTCTGAGTTGCTCTTTCTTCTGCCTCAAACTGTCCCGCATACTGAATATAGTAACCAGAGGGTGGATGTACTTGCTGTTTAACTTTAGCTTGAATTTCATTGACGATAGAGCGCAAATCCCTACCATTAGCGTTAGCAGAAACAACAATCAGACGGGAGACATTTTCTCTATTTATAGTATTAGGCCCAGTACCATTTTCAATTGTGGCAACCTGTGCTAAAGGAATTTTTTGACCGTTAGGAGTATCAACTAATAAATTGCGAATAATATCTAGATTTTGCCGTGCATCTGACTTTAACCACACAACTAAATCGAAAGTTTGTTGCTTTTCTAAAACTTGAGAGACTACTCGTCCATTGAGAGCAGTTTCAATAATTTCGGAAAGTTTGCCTACTGTTAAACCATACCGTGAAGCAGCAAGTCGGTTGAATTTAATTTGTATTTGTTCAATCGGTATTTGGGGTTCTAATTGTAAATCTACAATCCCATTCACAGTTTTCATCACATCATCAACTTGCTGTCCAATGATGCGGAGTTGTTCTAAATCGGGGCCGAAGATTTTGACTGCGATCGCACTCCTCACTCCAGACAACACCTCATCCATACGGTGCGAGATAAAACCACCAATGTTTGGCGCTACCCCTGGTAACTTAGCAAATTCCTCCCGTAACTTCTCAATCGTCCCCTCCCTGTCTTTCATCCCTGCGTCGCTTAACTCGATATCCAAGTGTCCCAAATTCACCCCGGCTGCGTCTCCATCTCCTGGCGCACGCCCAGAACGCAATTGTACGTAGGGGAATCTAGAGTCTCCCTTGAGTGCGTGCTGAAGTGCTTCACCAGCTGCATTAGTAGCTTCTAGAGAAACTCCCGGATAAAGAGTTAGAGTATTAACCAAAGTTTGCTCTTGAAACTCTGGTAAAAATATTCTGCCAAAGGAAGGGACAATTAGAGCCGCAGCTACCAAACTAGCGATCGCAGCCCCTATAACAATTCCAGAACGCCGCAGAGAAAATGTTAGTAGAGGACGATACAGCCCCTTAAAAAATATTGCAACCCAAGGTTCTGTTTCAGGCAAGCGACCATAAGGCAGTAAAATTGCACATAAAGCCGGAGTCACCGTCAATGCCGTGATACTAGAGGCTATAACTGCTGCCATATAGCCTAATCCCATTGGGATAAAAATGCTACCTTCTACACCAGCCAAAGCAAAAACTGGAGAGAAGACAACTATGGTAATAATCGTAGCTCCAAATACCGAATCGCGTACCTCTTGACAACCCTCAAATACAACATCTAAAACCGGACGTGGGTTAAGTGAATATTTATTTTCTCGCAGGTTACGGTAGACATTCTCGGCATCGACAATTGCATCATCAACGGCTGAACCGATTGCTACTGCTAGCCCTCCCAACGTCATAGTATTTAAACCTTGTCCCAACCAATTTAGTAGTAGTACTCCTAGCAATAAAGATAAAGGTAGAGCAGTTAAACAAATAGCTAAATTCCGCCAATTCATTAAAAAAGGAATTAAAATTAAGGCTACAATAATGCTGCCTTCAATTAAAGCTTCTCTAACATTTTCAATAGAAGAATCAATATAGTTTTCTTGACGAAATGTTGGGGTGATTTTGATATCTTTAGGCAATCCTGCTTGAATCTCTGACATCGCCGACTCTATGGCACGGGTGACAGTAGGAGTATCGGCTTGAGGCTGTTTGTTAATCATCACAACAATTGCCTTTTGACCGTTAAAACTGCCATCACCTCGTTTAATAGCTGCACCAATTTGCACATCAGCGATATCTGAGATGTTGACAGGCGTACCATTACGAGCAGTAATTACTGATTGCTGTAATTCTTCTATAGATTCAATTCTGCCAATACCACGAATTAACTTTTCTCGGTCTGGAGTAATTAAATAGCCACCTGGAGCGTTGACATTAGCAGCTTTGGCTGCTTGCTCTACGTCTTCTAAAGTGACATTAAAGGCTCTTAGCTTCGCTGGATCGACTAATACTTGATATTGGCGAACATCGCCACCGTATGCTACTACCTGACTAACACCAGGCACAGCTAAAAGGCGATTTGTCACTTGCCAATCAACAATGCGCCGCACTTCCATTAAAGGAGTGCTTTGGGAGGTGAATGCGTATTGCAGTACAGTGCCAATGGGAGAGCTTGTAGGGGAAATTTGGGGAGTTTCTACTCCTGACGGAAGCTTACTTTGAGCTTGTTGTAATCGCTCTGTTACTAACTGGCGAGCTTGATAAATATCAGTATCCCAGTTAAAAATGACTTTAACGACAGAGATTCCTGCTGCTGAAGATGAGCGTACTGCTGTCACTCCCGGAGTACCGTTAATCGCACTTTCAATTGGTAAAGTTACCAGGGATTCTAATTCTTCGGGGGCGAGTCCTGGTGCTTCAGTTTGAATTTCAACTTGAGGTGGTGCAAAGCTAGGAAAAACATCCAAAGGCATTTGGATAATTGTCCGAAATATCCAAATAGTGAGGATAATTGTACCCAGGATGACTAACCAACGGCGAGCGATCGCCCATTTGATGATAGCACTCAGCATTTTTATTGTTGGGTATTTTTACTGATGATTATGACTTTTGGTTCTTCATGAGGCGCGCGGTGGTTATCATCTGAGTTTGTAGAACCATTAATAGAATCTTCTGGTACATCATAGGCAAGTTCTGCCCCTACTGGAACTAGTTGAGGCTTGCTGCGACGGCCTACCATGAAACCTACAGCAGCTATTGCAACTCCTCCACCTGCTCCTAGCAACCACAACGGTACTGGGAAGCTGGGCGTTTTAACTTCAGTCGCTTGTGCAGGAGCTTCTTTTGTCTCACCTGTTGGCTTAGTACCACCCCGCAATGATTGTGCATAAAGTTGTGGTGCGCGTTGAGTGACAATCATATCTCCCTCAAATAAGCCACTCTTAACCTCAACCATATCTCCAGAGGTTTGCCCTAAAGTCACTTCAACTGTTTGGTAAGCATTACCATTTTGCACATAAACAACTTTCTTACCATTCGCGTCAACCACTGCTGAGGTAGGAATAGCTGAAATAGCAGAGGACGTTTGCTCTGTTAAAACTTCTAGCTCTGCGAACATTCCTGGTTTGAGTTGTCCGCGTGAGTTCTCTATTTCTGCTTGTACTGGTACAACTCTTGTTTCTCCTTCTACCGCCGTACCAATTCGGGAAATTCGCCCAGAAAAGGTACGCTCAGGCATACTGGCTACTTTTAGAGTCACCCTTTGACCAGCTTTAACTTTACCTAAATCTTTTTCATAAATGTTAGCTGTGGCGAAAAGCCGACTATCGTTGACAATAGTCATCAGTTTGCCACCTGCATCATTAAAAGTTTGACCGATAGTAACTTCTCTATCAGCAACCTTACCAGATATAGGAGCGGTTACTGTTACTAATCCCTTAGCATTGGGAAGGTTTCCCAGTTGAGCAAGTCGAGTTTGATAACTAGTATTACTGCGA
>JBGTMK010000075.1:0-11990 GCA_041743605.1 Nostoc sp. | reverse complement strand
GTAACTTGCATTTGCAGTTGATCTAGACGAGCAACATGGTGACGGGCTGCGGCTAGTTGTGACAAAGCAGCTTCTACTTCACCTGATTTAGTCAGAGTTTGCTGAATATCTCGCTCTTGTTGCTGCAAAGCTTCTAACTGCGCTTGGGCTTGTTGCAGTTGCCGTTCGATTTCGTGAATTTGTTTAGTAAGCTGTTGTTGCTTTTGTTGGCGATTCTGTTGGGCGCGGGTGTATTCTTCAAATTTGACAGCAAAAGCTTCTTCTTGAGATTGGAGACTTTGATATTGGGCGTATCCAGCTTTAATTTCAGCTTCTTGGTGTAATATTTTTTCTAAATCTGATAGCTGAGAGCCAATAGCCGATTGTTCTTGTTGGAGGCGATCGCAATCTTGGGTAAGATTTTGGTATTGCTGCTTTACAAAATTGAGTTGTTGTTCCCAACTTTGGCGCTGGTGCTGGACAACTTGCAAACTTTGTAATTGAATATTATCAAAAGCTTGCACCTGTTGCAGTTGGTTAAGTTCGGCTTCTAACTCCACTCTTTGCGCTTGAGTTGTCTCACGTTGTTGCAGCTGAGTTTTTATCGACTCCAAAGAACGCTCTAATTCTACTGCCTGTGCTTTAAACTGACGAGAAGATTCCTTTGCGCGTTCTTCCAAATCGTCATACTGATTGAGTTTTAACAACTCCGCTAAAATTTCTTTGCGTTCCGTGGGACGCTTGAGCATAAATTCATCTGCACGACCTTGACGTAAGTAGGCAGAATTAATAAAAGTATCATAATCGAGCTTGATGTGTTCTAAAATCAAATCTTGGGTTGCTCTTACCCCTTTGCCAGTGAGTGAGCGAAACCCAGATGGGATTTCTATTTGAAATTCAAGAACGCTAGTACCTCCCCGAATTCGGGTACGAATCACCCGATATTTTTGTTGATTACTTTGAAAAGTAAAATCAACCCGAACTTCTTTTGCACCAGAATAGATGACATCATCTTCAACAGTGGCACGGCTTTCACCCCAAATCGCCCAAGTGATTGCTTCTAAAAGAGAAGATTTACCCGCACCATTGGAACCACAAATACAAGCCGTATGCAAACCGCCAAAATCTAAAGTTGCATCACGGTAACTAAGAAAGTTTTTGAGGATAAGTTGTACTGGGATCATTCACGCTATAGCGCCACATCTACTTTTAATAATTAACAGTACAGATGCACTGTTTGTTAGTTTAGCTATCTAGATATCAGGTTTCTAGTCTTGAATACATCAATTTTACAAAAATTAACAATATGATGAGTGAATTTTTCTTGTTGAATGAAGAAGTTTTACTATATTCGGAGAAAAATGAGACTCTCCTGGAAGCTTATCGTTATTTATTTAGACTGATTATTGTAGAGACGGCGATTCATCGCGTCTTTGTGATGATTTATGGCGTCTTTGCGCTCTAGAATTTTCATCGCAAAATCTTAACCAAACTATATTGGGCCAGTTGAGAATTCTCTTAACTGATCGCTTTTTGTGAATAATTCTAAAAAATTAAAACCCGCCAGCGCGGGTTTCGATTGTATGGTTGTCCGAATTCTAGTCGCCAAAACATAATTTTAGTTGGCTAGTTGCGATCGCTTGACCTTGACCGAGGTATCAACAATCCAATATATGTACCGACAGCAAATTTTGTTAAATCTAGAAATTGAGGGCGACTCTTCTCGTCGATAACTGCAAGGGTGAGAGAACCAATCACCATAATCAGCGTTACAACAGCTAGCACTTCATCTCTTGAAGGAAATTTCTTGGATAACATTTACCTATTCCTGAATAAGTTGATTCAATACATTTACTGTCTCAGTTGTGACTTGGAGATATTGCTCAAACTTAGGCTGACATACCCTAACATTGCCTTACATATCTGTAATCTTTAGATGTAGACTGGCTTTTAGGTAAGTGTGAGATTAGGCAATGCAACCGTTAGCGCGTAATTTTTTGACTAATATGGCTCGTAAGTATGAGCTTTCTCCAGAGCAGGAAAAGGCTTTTGTAGAACTATATAGTAGGGAAAATGAAGACGAACTAGAGGTTGCAGAAGCTCTCCATATTTCTAGCAATGCTTTTCGCACTCGCATGACTGGTGTTTATAGCAAGTTCAGTATTGGTGGCAAGGGCCCAGGTAAATTTTATAGACTGCACAATTTTCTGATTCAGGAGTACCAAAAATCTAATACTTCACCAATTCAATCTGCTCCCCAACCATCTAATCTCCAAATAAATCTAGATGCAATAGTCCAAGATGTACGTGAAAAGCTAAAACCTAGTATTCAAGAACGCTGCGGTACAATGCGAGTGCTGGATATGACTCAGCCCATTGGGTTGAATGACATTTATACCAGCGTCAATATATTAGAAACAATCACTGGACAGCAACGGTTAGGAATTGATGAATTATTGGAAGAATGTACAAATGAGGATTTTGACCGCTTTACACTGTCGAGGATCACTACAAAACGATTACCAGGACTAAAGGCTGTAGAAAAATATCCCAAATTGATGATATTAGGTAAACCAGGAGCAGGTAAAACCACATTTCTGAAGTATTTAGCGATTCAGTGTATTGGAGGTGAGTTTCAGGCTGAACGTGTACCTATTTTTGTCACCCTCAAAAACTTTGCGGAAACTGCAAAGAAACCTGGATTATTGCAACACATCACTGAAGACGCGATAAATCCTACCTCTTCTATCCAAGACGTACTAACCTATGGCAAGGCATTAGTTTTACTCGATGGGTTGGATGAGGTTAGAGAAGAGGATAGTAACCGTGTATTAAAGGAAATTCGTGAGTTTTCCGATCGTTTCCCAAAAAATCAGTTTGTGATGACCTGCCGAATTGCAGCAAAGGAGTATACTTTTGAGAAGTTTACAGAGGTAGAAGTTGCTGATTTTGACAATGACCAAATTTTAAACTTTACCAATAAATGGTTTAAGGATAAAGCTGTAAAACCAGAGAATTTTATCAAACGTCTTGAAGAAAACAACCGCATTAAAGAACTTGCAGCAAGTCCACTACTACTGACGTTACTTTGTTTAGCATTTGAAGAGTCAGGGGATTTTCCTGCTAATCGCTCTGAGTTATATAAAGAAGGACTGGATGCGTTATTGAAAAAATGGGATGCCAAGCGGGGAATTCAACGCGATCAGATTTACAAAAAACTATCAGTCCAACGCAAAGAAGATTTACTCAGCAAAATGGCGTTGACTACCTTTGAGGGGAGTGAATATTTCTTCAAGCAGAAAGTAGCAGAACAATACATTACAGAATATATCCGCAATTTACCCGGTGCTAATACTGACGAAGAAGCATTGCAAGTTGACAGTGAGCAAGTTTTGCGTTCAATTGAACATCATCATGGACTAGTTGTAGCAAGGGCAAAAGGGATTTACTCATTTTCTCACCTCACATTTCATGAGTATTTCACAGCTAGAGAATTTGTGGTTGTGAGACAATCATCAGGAGAAGCGTTGCAAAATATTGTTAGCCACATAACTGAGAAACGCTGGCGGGAAGTCTTTTTACTTGCGGTTGGAATGTCGCCAAATGCAGATCGGTTATTGCTGTTGATCAAAGAGAAAATTGATTTTATAGTAGCTAATGATCAGAGGTCGCAGGAGTATCTTCTGTGGGTAAAAGAAAAATCTCTTTCCGTTAAGCTTTCTTACAAACCAGCAGCAGTTAGGGCCTGTTACCTCTCCCTCGACCTCTCCCTCTCCCGATCCCTCGACCTCGACCTCTCCCGATCCCTCTCCCTCTCCCTCGACCCAGAACTCAAGAATTTGCTGCAAAAACTTCGAGAGCAACTACCAAATAGACAAGACTGGCAAGAATCTGAGAAGTGGTGGTTAGCTAATGGCAAGGCTTGGTGTGAAGAATTAAGAGAAGTAATGATTAAACATCGCAATATTGGTCATGATTGGCAGTTCAGCAACGAGCAAAAAGAATTGCTTCAGCAGTATTATGATGCCAATAAATTACTGGCAGATTGTCTAAAGAGCGATTGTTATGTCAGCCGTGAAGTACGACAGCAAATAGAAGATACTTTGCTATTACCGATCGCAGAGATAAAACAGCGTCAGCAGCAATCTTAAATACCCATTATCTTTCAGTAACACAGGTCAATAATTGGTTATACTCGTTACCTATCTGTTGCTATTAGACTTGCTTTTTACCTAATAGCGAATTCTCAGGCAACTGCCAAGAAGACCCTTGACAATAGACATAACCATTTGTGATGGAAATACCAAACATTTGCCGCATGATTTTGGTAGCTTCTTTTCTCTCTTCATCTGTCAAGTAATCTTGACCTTTGAAACCTACTCGATAACGTTGAGGATTACCACCAGCATCCACATAACGCTGTTTCCCAATTTCTAAAATTTCTTGGAACCTAGCATACTTTTGTTTTTGCTTTTCAGTCCAATTTGCCATAATTACAAGTCCCAACTAATTGGAACAATATCACCCTTTTGCAAAATCGTAGCGGTAAGGCCGGGCTGGTATCTTTATGTACCAATTGCCACTATCTTCATCATAGAACCTATTACCAAGTAAACCGAGAGTAATAAGTGCGTTAATAATCAAGTATTGCGCTTCACTCGCTGACATTAGGAATTACTCTATAAATTGACTTTAGCATTTCTAAAAGAAAGCGATAATATTTTCCAAGTCCTAGCAAATTAATCTACAATAGAAGTAAGAGTTCACAGTCAGACCATTCCCCTCTATTCAATGGCTTAGATATGTGAACATAAGTAATAAAACAGCATTTTGGAACAAAATGATACTCGTTTTACGTCTTATGAGTGTCTTGCTTCTGATTTGAGTAACACACATTAGCAGAAGACAAATTCTGAGGAGCGATTGCGATCGCACAGACTTCCCATCATATATAAGTACTTTTATCTGCGGAATACGCCTATAGATAGGTTCAAAAACAGTCAGAAACAAACACCGTGAATCCTCGTCATTAAATACATCACATACACAAAGGACAACCCTCTTATGACTCGCCTACATCAATGGAAATCTGGAACTGCTGCACTTATGGCAATGGCAGTTACTACAAGCGTCATCAGCCCTCTATTGAGCTTGGCTCCTGCTAATGCACAATACAGAATTGGGCAAGACAGAATTGGACAATCTGGAAACGTTACTATTCCTTCTGGTGTTGCTTTACCTGTCACCTACGAAAAAGAAACAATCACTATTGCTCCTGGCGAAAGTCAATCTCTAACCTTGAGAATAGCGAACGACATTATCGACAGAAATAGAAATGTCTTGATTCCTGCTGGTACTAGAGTAAATGGACGGCTAGAATCTGTTGACTTAAATAGTTATTCCAGAGATAGAGATGATAACCAAGGAAAAGGCGTGCGGTTTGTAGCGCAAGAATTAGAATTTTCTAATGGTCAACGTCAATCGATTAATGCAACTTCTCGCACATATACCACAACTCAAAAAGTTTCACAGGGGCCTAGCACAGGTCAGGTTTTAACTGATGCAGCTATTGGTGCGGGTGCTGGTCTTTTAGGTTCACTAATTACTGGGAACCGCAGAGTTGACGATTTAAAACCTGTTCTCGGTGGAGCTGCGGGCGCGGGTGCGAGTATCCTGTTGCGGAAAAAGGAAGGAAATGCTTTTGTCCTCAGACCTGCACAGGATTTAAGGCTCACACTGAATTCTAACTTGAATTTAGTACCACCATCTCGTTACTAGATTTAACTTCATTCAAGTTGTGAATTTAATCATTACTTATATGCGATCGCCACTTTAACTATAGTGTGCGATCGCTTTCACTTTTAACCATAAAAAATCTATTTATCAGCAACTATTCTATCTCTGCATCGTCTTATTCAGTACTGATATTTATTAGAACACTGATTTAATTGTGTTCAGAGTTAATAGGGTAATTACACTACTACTTTTTTAAGCTAGTTTGTGGGTTCGTAGTAAGTACTTTAGTGCTTAGAAAATAAGGACTGAAGTCCTTACTACGAGCTTGTTTGCTCATCAATTTGAACTTGACAGACTACTACTTCTATTACCTACTTCGTTTGACATAGACTTCTTGATTATGACTGTATGACTAAGGTAATGGTTTTTACAAAAAGCAGAGAAATTGGGAACCTTATACTTTAGTAAATGTCTAATTAATTAACAAGTAAAAAAACTAATTGTACTGGAGTAAAAAATAATGTTTAACTTAAATCGTTGGCAATCTAAAACAGCTGCACTCATGGCTTTAAGCGTCACAGTTGGTACTGTAGCGCCCTTCATTACAGCTGCACCTTCTTTTGCTCAAACTACTTTTTCTGATGTTTCATCTAACTATTGGGCAGCACAATTTATTCAACAATTGTCTCAGCGAGGTGTAATTGCCGGATTTCCTGATGGCACCTTCCGCCCTGAAGAAGCGGTGACACGCGCTCAATTTGCCGCTATGGTCAACAAAGCTTTCCAAAAAGCACCGCAACGGCAAGCAATCAATTTTGCTGATGTGCCTAGCAACTATTGGGCATCCAGTGCAATTCAGCAAGCTTATACCATTGGTTTCTTGTCAGGTTATCCTGGAAATCGCTTTGAGCCTAACCAGGCTATTCCCCGTCAACAAGTTTTAGTTTCCCTTGCGAACGGTCTGGAATATAGTCCCATCGGCAATACCGAAAGCACTCTGCAATACTTCAACGATGGCTATAACATCGCTAGCTATGCCCGTAGCCCGATCGCAGCTGCAACTGAAAAGCAAATTGTGGTGAACTATCCTAATGTGAACTTCCTGAATCCAACTGCAACCGCCACTCGCGCTCAGGTAGCAGCTTTTATCTATCAAGCATTAGTTAGCTCTAATCAAGCCTCTGCAATTAATTCGCCTTATGTTGTGGCACTTGGATCTACTACCCCAACACCTGTATCAGTCACAATTCCGCAAGGGACTGCTATTCCTGTGAAGTATGACAAGGCAGAAAAAATTCTGGTTACAAAGGACGAAACAGCGCCTTTGACATTGACAGTATCCCAAAACGTGGTTACGCAAAACGGATCTGTAGTGATTCCGGCTGGTAGTCAAGTTATTGGTCAACTCAGACCTGCTACAGGCGGTTCTCAATTCGTTGCCCAGAAACTAGTTTTGACCAGTGGTCAAGAGTATCAACTTAACGCTAGTTCTGACGTGATTACCAAAACTGAAACCGTCAACAAAGGTACTAGTACTGGTGCAATTATCAGAAATACCGTATTGGGCGCAGGTGCAGCTGCGGCGGTATCTGCTGTCACAGGCGATCGCGCCATTGCCACAGAAGAAGTCTTGGGTGGCGCTGGTATCGGTGCATTGATTGGTCTGTTCTTCGGCAGAAATAGCGTTGACTTAGTAGCAATTGATCCAGATACCGATTTACAAATGACAATCAATCAGAACTTGTTGGTTTCAGTAAGATAGTCATTGGTCATTGGTCATTGGTCATTAGTATTTCCAAAGGACAAAGGACAAAGGACAAAGGACAAAGGACAAAGGACAAATACTAAACTTCGGGCAACCAAATAATAAATGTAGTCCCCGGCGCATCGGGTGAAGTTAGCTTAGAGTTTATTGCAGGGCTGAAAACCTCGATTTCGCCCTGCATTTGCTCTATTAATTGTTTAGCGATCGCTAACCCCAAACCTGTGCCAGGGATTTCTGTTTGCGCTTGTACACCCCGATAATGCCGTTCTCCAAGATGTTCTAAATCTTCGGGTGGAATCCCAGGCCCGTTGTCACTGATAATAATTCCTTGAAAATTAGCTTTTTCTTGCCCCGCCTGAATCAAAATTTTGCCACCAGTGGGAGTGTATTTTAAAGCATTATCGATGATGTTAGTTAATACTTCTCGTAATGCTTTGACGTTGGCACGTACTAGAGATGAATTTTGTTGAATTTCAGTTATTAGTTTTAGCTTTCGCTCTTGAGCGATCGCTTTGGCTGATATTAATAATGGTTCTAATATATCCGCTAGCGAGCAGTCAACTGCTTTATCTCCCGTTCCCGGCAATAATAGCGGTGGTTTTGCGTCTTTTTGGATAGTTGCTTCTACAAATACTTCATCTTCTGTCAGATGTAGTGGTGCTAAATCTGCCTCTGTTAAGTCAATTACTTGCTCAAATTGTTGCAGTAATTCTTGGAGGCGATCGCTTTCGCGCACAATACTACTTGCTACATCCCGGTTGGTATCTGCTGGTCGTAGTCTTTTCAATAGCAGTTTGCCAAAAGTCCGCAACGCCGTTAATGGGTTACGAAACTGATGCAATAGGTTATCTAACAAATCCCGCTGTTTTTCTTGGAGAATTTGTTGCTCACGCAACTGCTGCTCAAACCATGCTCGGCGTTGATCTAAAATACAAGCGATCGCTAATGTTTGAGCTATTCGTTGAATCTGACTTTCCTCGTTTTCATTCCATGCCCGATCTTGCCTACTTGTCACAAGTAAGCCCATCATCACACCCTCATAAATTAGAGGTAAAACAATTTGGTTTCCACTAAATAGGTATTCCTCTTTGAGATGGGGTTGAGATGCATCTGGTATCTCCGAACCCTGTGACGGGGTTGGAGATTCTGATCCTGCTGTCAATAATTTTCTCTGATCATTGGGTAATACAAACACATTTCCAACTTGAAGTTGCTTGTGTACTGTCGCCTCAGCAGTTACCTCCCCTGGCGGTAATAATGCTGTTTCTGGGTAAATCACCACAGGAATCAGTTTTGCATCACCTGAAGGAGTCTCTACTAATTCTTGTGTTAGGTACACAATACTTAAAGTTGCTCCCAGCCCTTGGGTTAGTAGCGCTATTTGCTCTCGACACAGAGCAAGAAAATCGGAACTGGCAGACATTAACATTTTTTAGCTCTTGCTCAATATTACAGATTTTGAGGCATGATGTAAGAGAGGATACTTAATTTTTACCTCACTCATTTAATAAAGCTTAACTAAAATTTTCTCAGAGATGGTTTGTACCAGGGGATTATATCTTTAGGTGGTTTTGTTTTATCTATGTTCAAAGATATTAACTTTCTTACATGAAAAGGTTAAAAAGTATTGATATTTTGAACTAGAACCTATATAATGACGACGGATTTTGTAGCTATCACTACAATCTATAGCTTGAAAGAGGAGGACAATAGATTGGCAAGGAGACGCAAAAGGAAGAGTCGTCGTCGTCAGGAAGGACGGCGGATTTTGGAACACGTGCCTCAATATAGCATCGAAAGTGGCGAAGAAAAGCCTGTGACAGCAGCGAGAAGATTCATTCAAGCTGAAGGTATTTTGCCACCGGCATTGCTACTCGTAAAGCGGAATGAACACACCACAGATCGTTATTTCTGGGCAGAAAAGGGACTGTTTGGTGCTCAATACGTAGAGGAAAACCATTTCTTGTTTCCTAGCTTGAGGGTGTTAGAACCTTCGCCAGGTCAAGAACCTCTTGCTTTAGCTAGTCGGTGAACCATAGATGGTCATCTTAAGCATTGAGTGTGGCTCCTGACTATCATTAACTGGCAAAATTGCTAAGTTTATGCAAAATTTAATTTTTTTTTAGTTTGTAGCTGATTTGCCAGTAATTCTAGTCCAGGTAGTTGGAAAGTAAACTTGTGTCAAACCACGCTAGATTGCATGGGTTGATACTATTTTGATGATGCAGAAGGGAATGGGTATAGAGCCAGGCGCGTCCAAAAGCGCTAGTGAAGTTGCGCTTTTATGCCGTAGATTGTTAGGCAAGCTCTGTCAATGAATTTAAGTTAATGAATTTAAATTTTTTCCCCACAACCTGTGTCGTGGGGAAAACTGACAAAGCAGCAGTCTTGATTTCCTCCTTCCTACTTTCCATTGCCTAAAGAGTAGGTCAGGTCAGAAGTCTGCATATCATAGTTAAAAGATGGTCACAAAATTCAACAATTATATCCCAGGCTTTAGCTGTAGAGTCCTCTGTAACTCACTGAGTTCATCTCGATGGGCAACTACAGTTACCTTACTTGAGGAGGTTTGTTCGCTCTGAGTTGTTTCTACTTTGAGCGAAACCTTCTCAAGTCTTTCAGATTTTTTCCAATAAAATAGACCACTTAAAGGCGACAGCAGTACCATAGCCAGAACAATGGTACTGAGGCTAGGAAAAAGCAGGTATACCACCAAAGATAGACAAATAATCCCAATAGCTGCCAGTAAAGTTAGAAATATAGCTAAGAACCAGCTGGGACGAACATTACCTTCAAAAGTAACTTTATTTTGTTCTCGGTCTACCGCTGCCACTCGGTAAGACCGCGAGCGAAAATACTCTTTTAATTGAGACATTAAAACAGCTTCGTCTTGCTCAGATACCAGTTGCGCTGTTTCTATGCGGTCTTTAGTCGAGGCACGAATAAAGAAAAACAGCCCAACGGATAACAACAAGGTTAACAGGAACGTAGATGGCAGAATAGCAGTATCCATAACTAATTGTTAGTGTTTGACTGGAGGAGACTTATTCATTATCAATTATTCGTTATACCAGTTTGAACAATGATTGCGAGAAATGGAGCGCCAAAAAGCGATCGCTAGGGACTCTTCCACAATCCAAAATCCAAAATCCAAAATCGTCTTACTTTGTCCTCCTATTGATGTAGTTTTGCCAAAGAAAAGCTAAATCCTGACCTTGAACTTGCCATTCGGGAGAAACTTGGTACATACGCCTGGGGCGTCCCCGTCCTTCGAGTTTCTTCCAATATCCAGTGATTGCCCCTTGATCTTCCAGAAATTTGATTGCACTGTAAAGTACGGTATCTGAAAGCCGGTAGATGGGATATTCAGTTTCTAATTGCTCGATCAACTCGGTTCCGTAGGATTCACCTTGTAATAAAACAGACAGGATGTAACAAACTGCTAGTTCTTGACAAAGGTAAGTTGGCGGAGGATTTTCAAAGAATTGATATATATCCTCAAGTTTCATGGTTAGTGAATGGCTAAAAAAATGCCTTAGGGTAAGGTCTACAATCCTTGTAGTCAGTATACAGTGCTACTACCAAGCGAGTAATACAGATAAAGCTACTTAGACTAGATATCCATTGCGTAAACACCAAATAATCACCCACGCCTGTGAAGTTGTGGGAAGAGTTTGCGAGTTTTAGGGGCAGAAAATAATGTATTTCTACCCAAGCTCGATACGGTGTGGTGAGGAGCGAACAGAAAGTTGCGAACTCACTATCTTGGTGTCAAGTGATGCCGAACTAGTTAGAACCGCTTAAGCAATAAAATGCCATCGAAGAAATTTTACAGGTAAAATGCTATTTTGTCTGTAAAAGTTAATAAACACTTTGTTTTACAGTGATTTTCCCAATGCGAATTCTAAAAGCTTACGCTAAGGGAAATGTCTGGGTTAAAGCTGCTACGGCAGTGGAAACACTTAAGCAGTAACCATTACTAATTTCTTCAACAAGAGAATCTCTTGTGTCATTTGGCAAGCGTGATAGTAAATTTATCAAAGAAGACCTAAAGGCGGGGGAAAAAAGACCTAACTTTTCACGTTATATGGAAAAGCTAACGATTAACCTGATACCCTAAACCCCTTCCCAATACGGAAACGGGAAAATTTAAAGTATCTTTCCTAGAAGGAAAGAGATTTAGAAAGAGGTTTTCCAGATAGCATAAAAAGTCAGAAAGAAGACGGGGAAACGCGGGGATGAGGGGAAATAACTCTCTGTGTCTCCGTATCCCCGCGTCCCCGTGTCCTTTAATCAAGCGCCCAGCACATTGGTGAACTATGTCACAAACTCCTGATGCCCCATCATCTTCCACTTCTCTACGGGCAATTGCCCAAACTTTTCGCCTTACGGGTTGGATTAGTTTTTGGATTCAGCTAGTACTAGGCGTTGTTTCTAGCATAATTGTGTTGCTATTTGCCATCTTTAATCAAAGAACTGGCAGTCCTAGTAATAATCCTGGGACTGGCTT
>JBGTMK010000074.1:0-4156 GCA_041743605.1 Nostoc sp. | reverse complement strand
AATAATAGAAAAGTAAGTTTTTTCAGGAATAGCGATGATTAGTCCGCAGCAGGTTGAGGCAATGATCAAGGCGGAACTGCCAGACGCCCAGGTTCAGGTGCAAGACTTGACTGGTGGCGGTGACCACTATCAGGTGACAGTAGTTTCATCGCACTTTGCAGGTAAGGGACTAGTGCAACAGCACCAGTTAGTCTATGGTGCGTTGGGTCAAGCTATGTCAACTGAAGCGATTCATGCCTTGGCGGTAAAAACATACACTCCCGAAGCTTGGCAAGCAACAGCAAGTTCCTAAAGTTATGAGTTAGGAGTTAGAAGTTAGGAATTATGAATTTTTAACTCCTCACTCTTCACTCCTCACTCCTCACTCTATTAATGCAACATAGGAAACACAAATACCATGACGCCAGAACTCAAAGAGAAAATTGATAACTTGCTACAACAGAACAAGATTTTAGTTTTCATGAAGGGAAACAAGTTAATGCCCCAATGTGGTTTCTCCAACAACGTTGTGCAGATACTCAATACCTTGGGAGTTCCCTTCGAGACGGTTGATGTTCTATCAGACTCTGAAATCCGTCAAGGAATTAAAGAATACTCTAACTGGCCGACAATTCCCCAAGTGTATATCAATGGTGAATTCGTTGGCGGTTCTGACATCTTGATTGAACTTTACCAAAAAGGTGAATTGCAACAAAAGGTAGAAGTAGCACTAGCTTCCTAATCTCTCTTTACGCAAACTACAGGGAATACCCCTGAATTTGCGCTTCCTAATCAAGGGAATCTGCCATTTTTTTGTTCTTGAAAGGGGAAAAATTATTTCCCCTTTCAAGGGTTTTTTAATAGGTTTCTGACAGAAATACTTTAACTAAGTAAGTCGGCGAGAAAAAACCAAACTACATTAAATAATGTAAAATTTAATTGAATTATCTTGTAGTAAGGGCTTTAGTCCTTAAGAGAGGACTAAAGTCCCCACTACAAACCTTGAATTATTCACGCCGTTCTACTTATGCTGGGCTTGATTTCATAGCTAGCCAACAATCCCCTCAGTCGTATTGGCAAGACCAATATAGGGCTGAGGGGATGCGTTTAATCAATACAATATCTCCAAAATCTCACACCACGGCAACCCGTTGACCAATACAGATAATATGCTATAATCATCTGCGGTAATTAACGGTTACTATCAATGACCAGGTAAATGGTACTTAGTAGTAATCGGGTTGTGGCTGTGGTTGCGGCACTGCAAAGTTTGATCCATCGTACAAGTAGCGGCTGGCTTCCTCTTCTAGACGATGAATCAGATAAGGCTCAATGACGTTGCTGTGTCGCAGTGCGGCTAGATATCCATCCAAATACATCCGCATATCATCCGTGCGATAACCGCGATTCCATAACTCGACGAAGGCGTCGGTGAGTCGTTGGTAATAGCGGATGGTTTGTGTGTCTTGGAGCATAACTGCTGTATTAATCTCTTTGGAATGAGAATTGTAAATGATTCACGCTCAAATGTGAAGTGTAATTTCACTTTGACATCAACTCAAAGTCAACACATCTACTTTGGGTATCAACCTCCTAGCAGCTACAACCTACTCTAATCCTATTCCAGAAAACATCGATTCTAGTTATTGGCTAAGTTATTTTTCTGATTTTCATATTCAATAGCCCAATTATATTGGTGCTATATTGCTGAATACGGGCATTAGTTTTTGCGAAAAAATCTACTTTTACCATCAGGTTGAAAAGCTGTTGCATTAACAGTTAGCTGATTGGAGCAGAATGTTAAGCTAAAAGAACTTTTGATAAGTCTAACAACACTTCCAATAAATTTAATAAAAATTTAATAATATTTCTAATCGCCTTCCGGCAAGGCATAAATTAAAGATATTGCCACGCTTTTTATGAGGAAATGTAAAGCTAATAGCAATTGAAGTAACAAAGGCTACAAAACCTTAGAGATGGGCTTGTTACTTTGAAAGTCATCAGACGCTAAGGGGTCTTGCCGCCGTGGGTTCGGTTTGTATAGAAATCATTGAGGGGAATCCCCATCTAAGGTCGTTGTTGGGTTGGCACTTGCAACAACTGGAATACCGCGTGCATCAAGCTGCCAGTATTTATCAAGCAAGGGAAGTATTTTTAAGCTATCAACCAACACTGGTAGTTTTGGATGCAGACCTGCCTGATGGTGATGGCATTGAGTTTTGTCGTTGGTTGCATCGTCAGCAGCAGCCTCTAATCTTAATGCTATCTGCCCGTAATAGTGAAGCTGATATAGTCGCAGGTTTAAAGGCGGGTGCAGATGATTACTTGAGCAAACCTTTTGGGATGCAAGAGTTTTTGGCACGGGTAGAGGCACTGATTCGCCGGAAGCGCACACCTACGGCACCAGCTTATTTGGATTATGGCACTTTGCAAATCGATTTAGTTCAGCGCCGTGTCCGCTTCCAAGGGGAGTTCATTGACTTAACGCCCCAGGAATTCAGTTTGCTATACGTTTTGGCACAAGCTGGGGGAGTACCTCTAAGTAGGTCGGAATTGCTGCGTCGTGCTTGGCCTGACGCTATCGATAACCCTCGTACCATTGATACTCACGTTTTATCGCTGCGGAAAAAGGTTGAACTTGATCCCCGACAACCGAATTTGATTCAAACTATCCGCAATGTTGGATACCGTTTTAACATGGAAATTTTGAATACTAATATTTCACAGTCACAAACAACAAAGTTAGCTAGAGAGAGATTTAGTAATCAACGTTCAACACTTAGTAGTAGTCAAGTGTGATGGGAATGGGGAGTGGGAAATGAGGAAAATAACTCATGTCCAATGCCCCATGCACAATGACAATTGACTCATCCAAAATTTAAAATCCAAAATCGTCTTGAGCCTCTGCTTGAATCAAGCTTTTTCGTAATTCAACCCAGTCTATATCTGAGACTCTTTGATTTGCGAATAAATGACCTTGTTGCAGGTGTAATAACCGAGTGCAAAACATCTGGGCTAGTTCCAGTTGGTGATTTACCATCAGAATTGTGGTTTGATGAGTTTGACTCAACTGGGTTAAGATTTGCATTAGATGAGTAGCCGTACCAGCATCTAGGGCAGAGGTTGGCTCGTCTAATAATAATATTTTAGGCTGGATGACTAAGGCACGGGCGATCGCTACTAGTTGTCGTTGTCCCGCAGAAAGTTGCACTTCTGTGCGCCCTAACCATTCATTGGGAATGTGCAGTTGGTCTGTCCAATAATTGACTCGTTGCTGAATTGTCTGTTTGGGCAAACCACGCAAAACTAAAGGATAAGCCAAGGATTGCCCAACTGTCATCCCCAACAGCTTTGACTCTTGCAATACAAGTACAAGCATCTGCCGTAGCTGGATAACTGGAATTTGGCGATATTCTTGATTTTCTAGATAAATTTTGCCACTAGTGGGTTCAATTAGGCGGTTGATGAGGCGTAATAACGAAGTTTTACCAGCGCCTACTGGGCCTACAATTGCAATGCGTTCGCCGCAGGCGTTGGCGGAGCCATCGTTCTGGAATACCTCTAAGGAAATATCCTGCAATATGGGGTATCCTTGCTGATTGCCAGGAAGTTGGGTTTTCAGCTTTGTAAACAGATTAACTTGCTCTAGCCGGAGTATGGCTTTTGCTGTGTTCAAGGGAATTGGGGACTGGGGAGAAATAAGCAATGCTCAATTTTAAGTAAATTGTGCAGTAGTTAAGGCTGTAGCGATCGCCCAGCCATCGACTAATAGTAGCAGCAGTGTGCATCCCAGTAAAATCAGGTACATCCAGGGCTGCGCTAAAGGACGAACATCTGTGGTGTCAATGCTCGTCTTTGCTTGGACAATTTGCACCAAACGGGTAAATCCAGCTACACGCATTGGTAGTAAATAAGCTTTCCCATCCTGGCTGAGGAAGTAATAAACTAGCCCTCCTTGTCCAGTGGTGCGGGGTTTTAACTCTTTCACCTCTGACCAAGGTAAAGACCAGCCTTTACGAAAAAAGCGAGGCACCCAGGCGGGGTAAGTAACCTGAATTCCCTCGTCATCTACTATTACTTGTTCAGTTAATACCGCGTACAAGGCAACAAAACCGATGCCAATCCCTATCCACAATAATTCTGGAGGTACGGGTGCAGCTGTTACCTGCGATAAAAA
>JBGTMK010000073.1:0-6902 GCA_041743605.1 Nostoc sp. | reverse complement strand
TAGCAATTGTGAAGTAACATCTGCTATTAGGCAAGAAATTGAAGCCACCTTATTGTTGCCGATAAAGGAACTTGAGGATAGGGAATGGCAATAATTCTTTTGGTTAACCTTTTACAGATGAATCAGAGATTTTCTTAACTTGAAAATCTTTGTTACGTTTTGTGTCGTAGTTAATCAACTCATTTAGGAAATCAAACAATACCCGCCCATAGTATAAGAACAAAATCTAGGAATTGTAACCATTAAGTGGTTCTCTACTACTTTTTATTTGACCTATCCCGTTGTCTAGTCTGCTTAAGACTACGGATTTTTCAGATCACTTTGCACTTAAAGCCATAATCGCAGGTCTTATTATGAATTTAATCAATGACTTTTGCTTGGCAGTTGGGATACTCAAAGGTGTACAAGTACTTATTGTAGACAATGATCGCGATAGTAGAGATTTGTACGCGTTTTTACTCAAAGACCTGAACGCAAATGTGATTACTACTGGTTCCGTAAAAGAAGCTTTAGAAACCCTAAATTGGTTCAAACCCAACATTATTGTCTGTGAAATTAGGTTTTTGGGTGAAAGTATTTATACATTGCTAAAAACATTGAGTTCTATGGAAGCAAGCAATGGTAATCATATTCCAATCATTGTGACTTCGACATCTACCACAGGTACTCATGATCAAATTCCAGATGTAGAGTTTGAAGAATATTTACTTAAACCATTCGACCTGGATCAATTTGTTTCCATAATTAGGAAACAAGTACAGAAAAATGTAGCAGAAGATTTTCGCCACGATGTACTAAGTAAGTCGGCACAATTAAATCTAACTAGTGGGGGCTGTCATTTGTCCTTTTTCACTTGTAATGAGCGTCCGCATAGCGTCTTGTAGAGAAGCCGTTGGCGCAGCCTCTGTCTCCGACACGCTATGGGAACCTAGAGAAATATTGATCATTGATAAGAGTTTTAAGCCTATTTAGGTTTCGTAACATAATTTGGTTATCTAGCCATTTTCAAGCATCAAAGCTGATTTACCGTTCTTTGCTACTTTTGCGAGTAAGTCACGGACTTCTTCATCTGTAGTTTGGGGAAAGTCTTTGTACCAAAGACCAACACTGTGGAAAGGGCTGGGTGTGGATACGCAAATAATTTTGTCTACCTCAGTTTCCAACTCTTGGCAAGTTTCAGGTGCGGCCACAGGCACAGCGATCGCAATCTGAGCCGGTTGTTGTTTTCGCACAGCCAAGACAGCAGCCCACATAGTTGCACCCGTCGCCAAACCATCATCTACCAAAATGACTGTGCGTCCCTGTAAGTCCGGGAAGGGACGATTTGGGCGATAAAGCTGTTCCCGTCGTTCTAACTCCTGTTCTTCTTGCGCTGCAACCCTGGCAATTACTTCATTGGATATCTTTACGAGGCTGATAATATATTCATTGATTATCCGCACACCACCAGAAGCGATCGCTCCCATAGCTAGTTCTTCTTGATCAGGTACACCCAATTTACGTACCACCAAAATATCTAAGGGAGCATTTAATGCTTTGGCAACCTCAAAGGCAACGGGTACACCACCCCGTGGTATCCCTAATACCAAAACATCTGGGCGGTTAGCATAAGCCGTTAACTCCCTAGCCAAAACTTGACCTGCAAACCTCCGATCTTTAAATAGCATGGTGTGACATTCCTGTTTAGTTTCCAAAAAATTAAATTAAATATTTACCTGCATTTTTCCTTGGCTATGTACCTCAAACGATGGATCAAATTCCCAACTTGTTGTTATGGTCAGATGTTCATTGAACTGATTGTAGAAAACTAAATATTCCATGTCTTCTGACTAACGGTGCGACATCTTCAATCTACAGTTCTATCAAACGAATGAGTTAGCTTTAACCCTCCACAATCTATACCCGTTCCAAAGTAGCTTGTTGAGAAGAGATGGTGACGTAGTGAAATAGGACTTTAGGCAGGTTTCCGACTGTAGGCAACTGGTGTTAACGTGAAGCAAAGCTGTCGCAACGTAAGGAGCGTCACCTGTATACTTCTGCTAATTTTTCGCCCGCTTCTTTTACTTACATTGTGTTGATACTATCTTCACATTATCCCTTAATTGTAAATATGAGATAAGACACCATATACTTGTTTGTAATATACTACTTAGTAGTACACAAAAAACCTCATTAAATTTACCTAGGCAACACCTTTGAGTAAAGCTCATAAGGTAGAATCACTGAATATCGGTTAACTATTTTTAAAATAAAAAGCAGGATTTTTTAATGATTAGCTTAAGTAATTCGGAAAACAGTACAGTTACGAGTATAGCCGCCACTAAGAGGCTGGCAAGGGCGATGATGGTTTCTGGTGGAGAGTTTGCACTGTTATTAGTATGTTGTAACTGTGTTCAAAGGCAGCAGCAAGTGCTGAATTTGTTAACAGAATTTTCATCAGCAGATATCCACGAAATTTTGCTCTCACCTACGGCTGACAAACTTTATACAGCTATTACAAATGAAATTGGTGAGACTCAACCCGAAGCCTTGATGGTACGGGGTTTAGAATCTGTAGTGGCAATTAACCAACTAATCATCAGTACCAATATCATGCGAGATGAGTTTCGGAAACAATTTCGGTTCCCCTTGGTGTTATGGGTCAATGATGAAATTTTATGTAAACTAGTCTGGCTAGCACCCGATTTCAAAGACTGGGCAGCTAGTACTATTAGATTTGATGTACCTAACAATCAGTTAGTTGAATCTGAGCAACAAGCCATCAGCGCCTAATATTGCCTGAGATTACAATCTTGATAACTTTTATTGTAAGAATTCAGTACCCAGAAGTCAGAATTTAGAATTTACAACAGTTTTCATGTATTTGAACCACACCTGTCGTAAAGGCACAGCAATGCTCATTGGTGTCAACTTCAGCTGAATGGCTTTTTGGCAAATACTTTTTCTATGTCACAGATTATAGGTGAAGTTAAAAAAGTAAAATTGTTGTCCCACAAAGGTTTCAGCGATAGCGATCACGTTGCTAAAAAATGGATAAAGTCGAGCTAAGACAGCGGTGTGGATTTTCTCCTCCAACAAACTCTTCACCGAAGGAAGTCTGAACTTTTGAGTTTATCTTCCATACAAAATTTTATAAGGAACAAACAATCAAGACATCAGCGTCTGTCTTTATATCTATTGAATAAAACAGATACTAAACTAATTCCAAGTGGTAAAGTTCTTGAATTATATATTTTATTATCTATTAGTGGCTGGATACTATTTCTGAGTTATATAAATTTCGACTAATATCACTATACTACTACTATGAAATTCATGCTGAAAAACTACTTTAATGCCAATCAAAGACGAATTTTTACTGCTTTTATTTTAACTGGGATTTTATCTGTCACTAGCAGTTTAATACTTATCAAAGATGCTACGGGTGCTTCTGCAAACTTATCGCTAGAAACAAGCAATAAAGTTTTCAAAGAGAATGTTAAACCAAACAGGTTGCCCCATTCAGTAGCTAACGCGGTACTACAAGATGTAGCCCGCAGACAGGGAATTTTAACCAGACAACTGCAAATTATTGACTATAAGCAACAGACGTGGCGCAATGGTTGCTTAGAACTGCCTCAACCTGATGAACTCTGCACCCAAGCGTTAATTCCGGGTTGGCGAATAGTGGTATCTAATGGTAAAGAAAACTGGGTTTATCATACCAATCAAACAGGTTCCGCACTCAGGCTGAATCAAAAGGCTAACGAAACTACACTGACTCCTGTGCGAATTCCAGTGAGCGAGTTACCACCACCCCTAGATCGAGATATAGTATTTCGGCAAATCTCCAGTGGGGGTTTTACTGGCAGAACCTACGAGACTGTTTTACTCAAAGATGGGCGATTGATTCGAGTGCGGATTGGTGATGCTAATGATTCGGAACGTAGTGTTCGCCAGGTTTCTGTGCAGCAGGTGCAAGAATTTGTGCGATCGCTAGAACGTTCTCAGTTTAGTAAATTTGGGAATCTCAGTTACTCAGCCCCTAGTGGTGCTGCTGACTATATCATCTACACTCTCACCAGCCAAGAGGGTACGGTTCAGTACAGCGATATTTCTCAAAATAACCTGCCAAATAATTTACAGATAGCAGTCAAAGCCTGGAATCAGATCGTAGTCAGCGCACAATAACCTCATTGATGGAAGTAAAAGGGACTCTTTATTAGGGATTGGGGACTGGGAACGAGGAAATCTAAAAGCTAGTTATAGACTTGCTTTGACGTTAAGTTGACACCAATGCTCGCTAACGCTACCCCAACGCCGCGACTAGTTGATCAAAGTTTTGAAACAATAGCTAAAAGAATCATCGCTGGTAATGCATCGTTAATTGTTAGTCTTGATTACTGAGTTATTAATTATCAGTATAATGATAGCGTCATCTAGCAAAAACTAGAGGCTTTATCTTCGCATATCTTGAAATATCCTCTAAATCTTCCTTTTAAAGATAACTCTAAAGCTGTGCCAGACCACGATGAAAGACCAAGCACGAGATCGGATTTTTAATAAACCTTCTTTTCCTCTTAAATTTGAACGATTGGAAATAGATGATAATTTCCGCATCATAGATACATCCGAGCAAGTGCAACGGTTTGCAGAATGTCCTGAAGAGGTAATACGGGGAAAAGATGTCCGGCTAAGTTTTCCTGAGTTAATAGGACTTGAAGATATCCTGAAAGCCGTCTTGGAAGGGGAGCATGAATTATTGAAATTACCAGCAATTGGACGAGGCTCAGAGCATAAAATCTATCTATATATAAATATACATATCATCAGCAAACAGCATGAAAATAAATTAATTCTTCTAATAGAAGATGTTACTGATAGGCTATTTTTAAAGCAAAAAGTGGCACAGCAAGCTAATGAAAAACAACTGCTATCGAGTGCTTTAATAGCATACAAGCATTACATGGAACAAGTAATTACCTCAATGGCAGATGCTTTGTTAGTAACCAGTGATTCAGGGAATATAAAAAAAGTTAATCTTGCCGCTCAACAATTATTTGGTTTTCGGGAAGAAGAATTAATTAATCAACCAATATCACTGATTTTTGATGAAACTCAACTGTTAGTAAAAGCTATTTATCAGCATTCTTATGTGAAGCAAAATTCGCAGAATTTAGAGGTAGTTTGCCGAACAAAAACCAGAGAAAAGTTGTTGATTGCTTTTTCTTGTTCAGTGATTGCAAAAAAAACAGAAGGACTAGAAGATATTGTCTACATTGGTCGGGATATTACTGCTTGGCAGCGTCGGGAACAGCGTACAAGTGCCCAGTATGCTATCACTCGAATATTATCAGAATGCCAGAGTATAAAGCAGGGAATTCCGCAAATTTTGCAGTCGATTTGTCAAAACTTGGGATGGGATTTAGGCGAACTTTGGACACCAAGTCAATATATTAGCACTTCGGTACAGGGAGATAGTCTCAATGCAGTACTAAGATGTGTGGAAATTTGGTCAAGTCGATTAATTTCTGTCCGAGAGTTTAAAGCAATCACTTGGCAAACTACATATACACCTGCTGTTGGCTTTCCTGGTCGAATTTGGATTAGACGTTTACCCTTGTGGATTAAAGATATCACAGAAGATGGAGACAACAGGCGATCGCAACCTGCTGCTGAGGCTGGATTGCATACAGCTTTTGGCTTCCCGATCTTAGACGATAGTGAAATTTTAGGAGTGATGGTTTTCTTTAGCCGGGAGGTACAACCGAAAGATAAAGAGCTTTTGCAAATGATGGGTTCTATTGGTAGCCAAATCGCCCAGTTTATCAAACGCAAACAAGCAGAAGATGCTCTTGTAGAAAGTGAAGAACGATATCGAGATTTATTTGAAAATGCTAATGATCTGATTCAATCTGTCGATCCATCTGGTCGTTTTTTGTATGTCAATCGTACATGGCGAGAAACTTTGGGATATAGCGAAGCTGAAATGGCGAATATGAATGTTTTTGATATTATACATCCAGAGTTTAAACAACACTGTTTACAAAGGTTTTATCGCGTGTTGTCAGGAGAAAAGCTTGGGCAAGTAAAAGCTGCATTCATTAGAAAAGACGGTCAAACCATCTTTCTAGAAGGTAACATTAACTGTAAATTTGTCGAAGGTCATCCCGTTGCGACTCGCGGCATTTTTCGCAATGTTACCCAGCGACTAGCAGCAGAAGAAGCGCTACGCCATCAACAGGAAGAAACCGAGCGTTTATTGCTGAATATTTGGCCAGCACCAATCTCCCAACCCTTGAACGAACAACCACCTACCATTGTCGAAGACTTTGCTGATGTCACAGTTTTATTTGCAGATATCCTTGGCTTTAGCGAAATTGCTGCTTCTATGAGTGCAATTCAATTGGTAAACTTACTCAACCCAATTTTCTCAGCTTTTGATCGCCTCACCGAAGGATATGGTTTAGAGAGAATCAAGAGCATTAGTGATGCTTATATAGTAGTTGGCGGCTTACCCACACCCCGCCGAGATCATGCTCAAGCGATCGCTATTATGGCACTGGATATGCAAACTGCGATCGCTCGATTTAATACTGAGAATAACCAAAACTTCAGTATCCGTATCGGTATCAATAGCGGTTCTGTAGTAGCAGGAGTAATTGACTTCAACAACGATCTCTGCAAAGACACACTAAACATCGCTAGCTGCATGGAATCCCAAGGTATTGCTGGGAAAATCCAGGTTGCAGAAGATACTTATCAGTACTTATGTGATGAATTTGTATTTGAAAAACGGGGCGAAATAGAAGTAAAAGCCAAAGGGAAGATGACAACTTATTTGTTGATTGGAAAGAAGGGATGAAAGGGGAGTGGGAAGTGGTACATATTAAAATTTCCTATTCCCTACTCCCTATTCCCTA
>JBGTMK010000072.1:0-10220 GCA_041743605.1 Nostoc sp. | reverse complement strand
TGAACAAACTCGTGTTCTCCCTCTGTTGCTTCAAGATTGGCTGTTAGAAAATGCAATCACTATCTGTTTTTTACCAACACCATTGGCAGAAAGCATTTTGCGATTGGATTGGCCAAGGGAAGTGGCTTTGCGAATTTTGCTGACTGGGGGGGACAAACTTCATGATTATCCTTTGCCCTCAATCCCGTTTGAGTTAGTAAATAATTACGGACCGACTGAGAACACTGTCGTCACAACTTCCTGTTCCATTCCATCTGGGCAGCAAACTGACACAGCACCCTCAATTGGGCGACCGATCTCCAATACGCAGGTCTATGTGTTAGATGCCGACAGAAAGCCTGTTCCTATTGGCGTTTCGGGAGAATTGTACATCGGTGGTGATGGCTTGGCAAGAGGCTATCTTAACCGTCCCGATTTGACTAATGAAAAATTTATTCCCAACCCCTTTAGCAATCAATCAGGTGAGCGTCTGTACAAAACTGGCGATTTAGCACGCTATCTGCCGGATGGCAATATCGAGTTCCTTGGTCGCATTGATAACCAAGTTAAAATTCGCGGTTTTCGTATTGAATTGGGCGAAATTGAAGCCGTACTAACTCAACACCCCAATGTTCGAGAAGCATTGGTTATTGACCGAGAAGACATCTCAGGAAACAAAAGCCTTGTTGCTTATATAGTATCTAACCTCATCCCAGATCGCTTACCTTATCAAACCCAGTGCCAACTAGAACTCGGTAGTAATTTATTGAAACTCCAGACGGAAGATATTTCCAAAGGTGGTGTTGGTGTAGTGGGTATACCTACTGACAGTGAAGGAAAGCACGTCCGCCTAAACTTACTGCTGCCTGGTGAAAGTGAAGCACGTTGGCTTGATGGGACAGTTAGTTGGTCGCGTTTTGAACGGGGAGGAATTCAGTTTAATCTAACGCCTACTGAGAAGGCTTTGATCGAGCAAAGCGTAGACCATCTCTTAGAAACTCAGGGCTTGTTAAAAACTTTGCAACGTACACTAACCAAAACCCTGCGCGACTATCTCAAACAAAAACTACCTGATTATATGATTCCCAGTGCTTTTGTGGTGATGAAAGCACTACCGTTAACTCCTAATGGTAAGGTAGACCGCCATGCTCTACCAGCACCGGATAATTCTTTTCGAGAATCAGAAAAGAAGTTTATTGGACCTAGAACCCCTATTGAAACGAAACTAGCTGCTATCTGGGCTGAAGTTTTGGGACTGCAACAGATAAGTATCAACGACAACTTCTTTGAATTGGGAGGACATTCTCTACTGGCTGTGCAGATTATCTCTCGCATTCGCGGAATCTTTGCAATTGATATTCCGCTAAGTTGCTTATTTGAAGCTCCTACAATCGCGGCACTTAGTCAAGCAGTCATTGCTACTCAGGAAATTCAGGTATTAGATCGAGTAAAAACACTATCAAAGATTGTCCCTGCGCCACGAGATGCAGCCATCCCCTTATCTTTCTCTCAATACTCTATGTGGTACGCAGAACAACACCTCGCTGGTGTTTGTGCTGGCAATAGTCCACTGGCTCTGCAACTGACAGGTTCCTTATCTCCAGCGATCTTGGAGCAGAGTTTGAATGAAATCATCAGTCGCCATGAAAGCTTGCGGACAAACTTTCCCACAGTTGCAGGACAACCCGTTCAGCAAATTTCTCCCTTTTTAACTGTCCCCCTGGAAGTAATTAATCTCCAGCATTTACCCTTGGCTATCAGAGAGCCAGAGGCGCAAAAAATCTTGAGTGAGGTGATGAATCACCATTTTGACCTAACGGTTGCGCCCTTAATCAAAACTGTTCTCATTCAGCTATCTCCCGAAGAGCATTGGTTGCTGATTGTGATGCACCACATCATTACTGATGGTTGGTCGTATAATGTTTTACTAGAAGAACTGGAAACGCTCTACTGTGCTTTCTTAGCAGGTGAACCTTCACCTCTACCACAATTACCCTTTCAGTATGCAGACTTCGCTATTTGGGAACACAATTATTTTAGTGAAGAGGTGTTAGCAAGTCACTTACCGTACTGGCAGCAGCACCTTGCTAATTTGGCAACTTCCCTCGATTTGTTGCCTGTTGCCCAAAGCTTGCAAGATAATCACTCTGCTCCTATTGACGAAGTTGCTTTACCTCAAGAGTTAACTAATGCGATCGCATCTTTGAGCCAAACTCACAGTGTCACGCCATTTATGGTTCTCCTAACTGCACTCAATATTCTATTGTACAAATGGAGTAATCAGACTGATATTCTCATTCTAGGTACAATGGCAAATCGCACGACACCAGACATTGAAAAAATGATTGGTTGCTTTATTAGTGATTTACCACTGCGAACCCAGTTAGATCCTTACCAAACCGGAATCTCTCTGCTAGAAAAAGTCAAACAAATAGTCAGCGCAACGCTAACTCATGCAATTCCACAAGAGAAAGTTTGGGAACCATTCGAGGACAAGATAGAATTCTTGCGGATAGTCAATCTTGTGCTGGTTCCGGCAATGAAATGCTCAAGTAAAACATTAAAGTATAATAGTTTACCTCTCACCTTCTCGCGTAGCACCTGGAATGAACAAGAAGTTCCTTTAGAGCTTTATGTCACTTACCCTACTGAAGAAAATCAAACCATCAATATCTGTGCTTCTTACAGCACAAAAACCTTCAATTACGAAACAGTTCGTAAATTTATTAGTAGCTATCAAGCAGTTCTTCAAAAGCTGACTGAATCACCAGAAACACCACTTGCTCAATTTTAAGGACACACAGCGCTAATAATGAAATTTACGCACCGCTAACCGAACTTTTTTTCCCCTGCTTTGCCATCAATTTGGCAAACATCCCCTCCTGACTAGCAAGTTCCTCAAACGTTCCCTGTTGCACCACTCGACCCGCTTCAACCACATAAATGCGGTCAGCATTACGAATTGTACTGAGACGGTGAGCGATCGCAATCCTTGTCACCTTCAACCTATCCATACTCTCACTCACAATCGCCTGTGTCCGGTTATCCAAAGCACTTGTAGCCTCATCAAACAAAATCACCCTCGGCTTCAAAACCAATGCCCGTGCAATCAACAACCTTTGTCTTTGCCCCCCCGACAGATTCATCCCCCCTTCCGAAATTACCGTATGCATCCCCATTGACATATTTTCCACATCGTCTGCAAACCCCGCCATCCGCGCCGCATCCCAAGCTTCCTCCATACTAATCAGCGCCCCACCACTGATATTTTCAAACACCGTTTCGCTGTTAATCCGCCCATTTTGTAGCACCACTCCCAACTGACGACGCACCGCAGACACATCCAAACTAGCTAAATCCTGCCCATCGTAGTACATCGCCCCTTGCTCTGGCACATCAAAACCCAACAACATCCTGAAAATCGTAGATTTCCCACTACCCGAAGGCCCAACCAAAGCAATAAATTCCCCCGGTTTTGCCTCAATCGTCACATCATCCAAATTCAGTGGCCCATCTTGGCGGTAACGAAACGTCACATGGTCTAACTTGACGTAGCCAGAAAGCCGTCCTGGGTCAGCTTTATCCAAATCGATTTCCGGTTCTGCTTCTAAAATTGGCTTGGCGTGTGACCATAATGCAGATATATCTAATAAATCAACCAAGTTATTACTCAGAGTGGTTACTCCCACGAGAAAAGTAGCGAACGCCGCATTAAAAGCCAAAAACGTACCAGTCGATAAACCACTCCCCGCTTGCCCATCAGCCACTAAACTAGAAGCAATGAAAAACGTCATAATCGATGTGATATTTGTTTGTAGCAAATTAAACGTTGCTATCCAATCTTCAATTTGCTGAGTGTCCTGCACCAGCTTGAGTTGCTTCTGATAATACTCTGCCCAATGAGCAAAAGCCCGTCCCTCGGCGGCTGTAGTGCGGAGTTTGGAAATCCCCCCGATTAGTTGGATTGTCATTCCCGCAATTTCACCATCCAGTTCTTGCAGTTGCGAAGCTTTCTGACTTTTAAAATATCCAGCAATATTAGTTACAATAATAGTTATAATTACAACTGCAACACCAACCCACGCTAACTGAGCGCTGTAAACAAACAACAGTACCAAGTTAAATAAAGCGAAGAAACTGGTGAATAATAAATCTAGTTTTTCACCACCCAATTTATTCCGAATTTGGTTAATCGCAGAAACACGGGATAATATTTCTCCCGCCGAGTAGTCTCGAAAAAAGCCCAGTGGTAACTTGAGTAGCCTATCCCATACACCAGCTTGCAAGTTAAAGACCGAGTAACATTCCAGTCGCGCTAAAGCCAAGCCTTGAGTCAATCGAAACAGGGTCGTACCAAAAATAGCTGCAAACATTGCTAGGGTGAGTTGCAATAACAAACCCCGGTCAGCATCGGGAATAGCAGTATCAATCAGCACGCCCATAGCTTGGGGAACAATCATCCCAATGACTACCCCTGGTATGCCCATAAAAAACAGCCTCCGTATTTCCTGCCATCCTCCCCGCATTGAGTAGCGGAACAGAGTCAGTAAATCTAACTTTGTATCTGGAAAGGGAGGATAGAACATATATGCAGTCGTAGCCAACAACTTAGCGGTATGCTCATTTACCTTTATCCGCCGTTGAGTTACCGGATTATAAATCTCATAATATTTATTATTAACAGGCAACAATGCTACAGGCGTTTGGTCTTGCAAGTAAGCAAGTAAGGGGCCACAATCATCACGCCACCAACGTTCGCTTAACAATACTCGCCGAATCCGCATCCGCGAAGCACGAGCGATCGCCTCTAGTGGGTCTTTTGCCCGCTTCATATCTTCCGATTTCGCCGGAGGACGGATCGGAATTCCCATTGTTCGTCCGACAGCACCAGCTGCTATCAATAGTGGATCGCCAGTTAGAGCAGCAGAACTTTGCTGTATATCCAGTAAAGAAACAAATCCTGTTACCGCCGTCGTTGCCATTTCTCGGTTCAAGCGTTCCCGTGCTTGGAACTGTATTAAGTTCTCCTGTTGTGCTAAGTGGTCGAGTTCTTGCAAACAAGAAATAAATGAGTCATGGAAATTCTTAAGAATGACACGTTGAGTATCCCTTGGTGTTTGGCTAGAAAGTTGAGGCGGTGGTAAGGTAATGGCAGTGAGTTGAAAGACAGAACTGAGACGCTCAAACCAAGCGGTAATTAAATGAATGGCTGTGAAAGAATTTGTGCTTGCATTGGAGTCAGAAGTACGTTCGCTTTCTAATTCCCCCAGTGTCATCCGCAGGAGTCTGGTTTCTGTAGTCGCAACTGCCAAAATACAAATAGAATTTATGGACTCTAACCCCTTACCTAAAAGAGAAGGAGGCGTTTCTCCCTCCGCAGGAGATAAGTACACCGTTTGAAGTTGCATTGGATCTAATGGAGTGGAGTTATGTACCTCTCCAACTGCAAACCCAAACAACGCTTCCCCTGTTTCTACTTCAAATAAATAGCGGCGTGTTGATTGCAACAGTCCATGTTGCACTTTGCCAGCATACACCGTCATTGAGCCAGACTCAATTATCCATAAGCTTTCTGAGTCATTTAACAACAACACTTCATTTTCTGGAACAACAAGAAAAGATTCTAGGTTCTTTGATTTAACACTCATCCTCTGCCTCTTCCTCACCACGAACAAGTTCAGTGTAAAATCCGCCCATTTGGAGTAATTGCGCGTGGGTTCCTCGCTGGACAACTACCCCTTTATCCAGGACGATAATTTCATCACAATTACGGATGCTGCTGAGACGGTGCGCCACAATCAAACAACTGCATCCCCTTTGCCGTAGCTTGTCATAGATAATTTGCTCTGTTTCCCCATCTAGGGCGCTAGTAGCCTCATCCAAAATTAAAATACTGGGGTTGTTGATCAGCGATCGCGCAATTTCGAACCTTTGTCGCTGTCCACCGCTCAAATTAACACCACCTTCGAGCAGTTCCCCATTATACCCTCCTGGAAGCGCCAGTATTACATCCTGAATCCGGGCATCTACACAGGCGCGGCGAATTTGAGAATCAGGAATACTCGAATCCCACAAAGTCAAATTATCCCGTACCATCCCAGAAAATAAGAAAATTTCTTGCTCTACTGTAGCAATAGAATTTACTAACACTGAGCGGGGAATTTCTTGACGCGGGATACCATCAAACAGTATCTCCCCTGACCAAGGTTCGTAAAGCCCTGCTACCAACTTGGCAATAGTGGATTTTCCAGAACCACTCCCTCCAACTAATGCGATTCGCTGTCCTGGCTCAACCACACAGCTAAAGTTTTCTACGAGGGGTTTACTAACTTTAGCGTAGCCAAAGGTGAGGTTTCGCAGTTCAATATGCCCTTGAAGGCGGATAGGAATATAGGAATTAACCTTGCCAATCCAGGCTTCTCTGGTGTAGCCGAGGTTTTCATAATGACGAGCGCTTCGACATTCTTCTGTCCCTACTTCTAAAAAGCTAACTCCTGACTCCCTCTCTGGTTCCAACTGTGGGTCTGTACTATTTGCTAAAACATCATCTAAACGCATCAAATTACCACTAAGGGTTTGCAACATTGAAGCAAATCCCATCAACTGGTTAACAGGTTCTTGAAAGCTTGTCATCAGACTCTGAAACCCTACCAGCATCCCGATAGTCATTTTCCCATCGATTACTTGCCAGCCGCCTACTGCCAAAACTAGCATAGTTGTTAAACCCGACAGCAGCACAGGTAGTACAAATAAAAGTTCATTAATAACTGCAATTTCTGTAAAAGCATTCCAACTTTTAGAAATGTAGCCTGCCCAACGAGCAAACATATCAGATTCTAAAGCTGATGCTTTTAATGTTTCAATACTCTGGATACCAGCGATCGCCACACCCTCAGCTTTGCTCCAGTCTTTGTCAGACTGCATAAAGTTATCTTCTCGCCAACGTTCTACCCATTGGAGTATGAATACATTTAAAACTGCAAAGAATACAGCAATACTAGTCAACAGCCAATTATAAGCAAACATCACCAGCCCATAGAATGCTGCCATTAGCAGATTGATGAAAGTATTTGCCATTGAGCCAGATAACACCTGCGCCACTTTATCGTTCAGTTTAATCCGGCTACTAATTTCGCCAGGGAAACGTTGTGTATAGAAGTTAACTGGTAACTTTAGCAGATGCCACAAAAAGCGGCTGGACATACTCGCAGCTAACTTAATTTGCAGCTGTCGGAGGTAACGCCGTTGTAGGAAAAACAAAAATCCTTGGATTGCTGTTGTCACCAACATTGCTAGCAACAAAGGACGTAACCAATCTAACCTCCCTTCGATCAAAATTTGATCCACAAATACTTGGTTAAATACAGGTAAGGCCATTCCCGGCAATACAAGTAAAAAGCCAATCAGTACACTCAGCACCACTGCTCCCATAGAGGAACCCAAGCGTTGCAAAAGCGATCGTAATACATTAGGCTTATGTCCACCCTTTTTGAATCCCGCTTCCGGTTCCATGACGAGGACAATGCCAATATATGCCTCATCAAACTCCTGCAATGAAACTGCTCGCGGCCCTGTCGCTGGGTCATTTAGGTAAACTTTGTCTGCCTCAAAACCTTCAACTACCAACAAATGGCTAAAATTCCAGAAAGCGATCGCAGGTAGCTGCATTTGAGCCAGTTGGTTTGTTTGTTTTTTAAAGGCTTTTGCCCGTAGACCGTAATTTCGTGCAGCTTTCACGATACTAGCAGGTTGGCTACCATCCCGCGAAACACCGCATTCTTGACGTAATTCTGCCAAAGGCACAAAGCGATCGTAGTAACCTAAGATGATCCCCAATGCTGCGGCACCGCACTCCACTTCTTCCATTTGCAGGACTGTCGGTGTTCTCACGCGCTTTGTCGCTTGTTTTACAAGACTTAACTTAAACACCAATCTGCTCCTGCGAAACCTGGCATATTCCTTGTCTTCATCTCTGTATTATTTATATACGTAGTGCTAAAAACTACTACTATGGCTGCTCAAGTTTGAATCAGTCACCAATTTTTACACATGGTGTCATCTTTCCCAAAAAGTACAATTAACTAACGTAACTCAGTCAAATATTTTGTTTATAGGATTCGCTACAGATTTGTGAAAATATGTATTTAGTTACTCTGTATATTAAACAACTTCATAAAATCTTCATAAAATCATGTGATATTCCCCTACCGATGGGAACAATAGCAAAGACAACAGCGAAATGATGCTTTTCGGGCAAAAAGTAGCTTTTGTCGAGCATTAAAGTTCTCAAAAACACGGATTAGGAGAGTTAGTATTGTCTATAGATGAGCAACTAAACCAAAATAATAGGCACTTCCAAGAAGATTCAGAAGAGAACTCACCTTGGCTTCCCAGTACCTTTGCAGAAGTGGTTGCGAGAGTAAAAAACTTTGCACTTGGAGAGTTTGACCGCGAAGTTGGTGAAAATCAGCTTTACTACCATACCCGCGAACATCTAAATCATGTACAGCGACGAGCAAATGCCATTTTTCAGGTAATTTGTCCTTATTGGCAAGTGTCACTAGGTAACGAGCTAACACCAGAATACATAACACGCATAAAGCTGCTGATAGAACTGTGTGCTGTTGCTCATGATATGATTCAGATTTTTATTCCCCAAACCCAGCCTCATACTTCCAGACGGCGTGAACCTGGGGTAAGTGAAAATCTAACTTTTGAAAAACTATTGAATTATATAAAAGGAGTAAATCAGCAGTTAAAAGGGCATTGTATTGATGATTCTGTATTGTTTACAGATGCAGATATATCGATTATTCAAGATGCTATCGAAGCTACCATTTGCATATACGATCCATCCGATCAAGGTATTTATCAACCTGCCCTTTATGAGCAAACCAGAAATTTATCAATAGTAGCTTGTATCATTGCCCTTGCAGATATTGGCTCATTAGGGATGGATGGCATAGCTGCCTACAATCAGGAAGGGAGCTTGCTTTTTTTGGAAGAGAATCCAGATATTATACCTGTTATTTTAAATCAGACAGCTGCAACTTTAGCTGTAGAGAATCCAGAACTTTATGAGAATATCCGACAACGCCTTTTAAAACGCGCTTGCTTTCAAGTTAACTTTGCTAAATCTCGACTCATCCGTTATCCCCAGGAAATTGCCAACTTTCCAAAAGAAGCAGTAGCAATTTTGACTTGTGAAATTTTTAAGCATTTAACTTTCCAGACAATTCAAGAAGTTGAATTAACTACGCCCACAGATAAAGATACATCTTTGGAAGAGTTGATTGATTTTTTTAAATTGGAATTAGTGATGGGTAATCATTAAAAGTAATCAAGTTGTAGTATTTGTAAATGCAGAGGTACGCATTCGCAAAGCGTCTCGCAGAGAAGGTTAACGCAGAGGTACGCTGAGGTTTTTCAGGAGGATTCGCTATGAACTTACGAAATTATGTGCTAATAGCTAGTTACCAATTACTAATTCCCAATCAATTATGTTAATGTTACTTTTTTATATTGGCAGTAATGTATATGCAATAGAAAGTTCTTATGTAGTGGAAGTGATTCCGAGAGTAACATACAGAGAAGTTCATCATGTACCAAATTATGTAGCTGGATTATTTAATTATCGTGGTGCAATTGTTCCAGTAATTGACCTTTGCCAATTAATTCGAGGCACATCAAGCCAAGCCTACTTAAGTACCCGCGTCTTTATTGTTAGTTATCCTGCTCAAGAATCTGACAAATTTAAGTATGTCGGATTGATGGCAGAACGAGTAATTAAAACAGTAAAAAAATCAACAAGCGAATTTTTAGCATCTGGTATACAAACAAGTGAAGCACCCTATCTGGGCAAAATGATTATGGATGAATCAGGGATGATTCAACATATAGATTTAGAGCGCTTACTTAGTATTTTAAAACAGATAAACTTATTAGAAGCTGGAGTATAGCGTACAGATGTCCTTGACAGATATTGAAAAACTCCTAAGTAAAAAAATTGGCGTTGATTGTAATATTATTGGTTCCAAGAAAATTGCTAAAGCCGTAGAGAATCGCTGCTCGGCTTGTAGTATAAGCGACTTAAAAAAGTATCTTCAACTTTTACAAACTTCTCCAGAAGAATTTACCGAACTAGTTGAACAAATAGTTGTTCCCGAAACATATTTTTTCCGCGATCGCAAATCATTTGATTTTCTGAGCAATTTTATAAAAACACAGTGGTTAACTAAATC